>CAXTFP010000287.1:0-4886 GCA_964243135.1 uncultured Lichenihabitans sp. | reverse complement strand
GGGGATCGCCGCGGTCCTATATGGGGTCGCCGTGCCCGGCAAGGGCGGCGCCGCGGCCTGCCCGGCCGCCGCGGGCGAGACCGCGCGGCTCGATCCGCTGATCCACGGCGAGGTGGCGGCCTTCGGCCTCGCCCAGCCGGCCCAGGCCGCGCCCGACATCGCCTTCCACGCGCCCGACGGCACGCCGACGAGCCTCGCGGCCTTCCGCGGCCGGGCCGTGCTGGTCAATCTGTGGGCCACTTGGTGCGTGCCCTGCCGCAAGGAGATGCCGGCGCTGAACGCCCTCCAGGCGAAGCTCGGCGGGCCGGACTTCCAGGTCGTGGCCGTCAACGTCGACACAACGCGGCTCGATCGCCCGGCGGCCTTCCTCAAGGACAACGGCATCGCCGACCTCGCCCTCTACTCGGACCCTTCGGCCGACGTGCTCCAGGAGCTGAAGCGGCAGGGTGGGCTGCTCGGCCTGCCGACGACGCTGCTGGTCGACCGGAACGGCTGCGAGCTCGGCCGCATGGCGGGGCCGGCCGCCTGGGACTCGGCCGACGCCGAGGCCATGATCCGGGCCGCGAAAAGCTAATCGGGGTCGACGGCGGCGCGGAAGCGGGCGAGGGCGGGGCCGATCGCGGCCAGGAAGAAATCGGCGTCGCGCACCAGGAGAGCGGCGCGGTCGTGGTCGAGGTAGTCGTAGGTATGGATTGCGACGTGGCGGAACTTCCTCAGCTCCGTCGCCGCCCGGAACAGCTTCTCGTCGAAGAGTGCGGGACGCGTCCCCCTGCGGTTCGTCGAAACCGGTCGAGCAGGTCCGCATGCAATTGGGACCCCTGGGGCAGCTTCTCACCCAGGAGCAGCAGGACGCGCTTCAGGCCGGACTCGAACGACGTGTAGCCGCTCTGCATCATGTGCATGAATGCCATCTCGTCTGCCTCGTCGGGCGGCTCCTTTTCGAAGATCCTCGACCGAAACAGCGAGACGCCGTTGGCGAGGTGACGCCGGGCGGATGCCATGTCGCGGTCGATGTCCTCCCAACGTTCGGCCATCATGAGATCACGAGCCCCCGGCGTTGTGCCTCAGCCCTGAAGCGGTTCGATATATATGAGCCCGCGTGAGCGTCGGGCTTCATCCCGTTAGCGACGCAGACGTGTTCGGCGAAATCGGCCGCGGCGAGGCTCGACTCCCCGGGGAAGTCCGCGATGATATCGACGTCGCTGTGGTCCTGCATGCGGCCTTCGGCAGTCGAGCCGAACCGGATGAACCGGCCCCCGTGCTCCCGCGCGTAGGCGAGGAGCGCGGCGTCGATCGCGACGACCGCGCGCTCCATGCGCTCCATCTCGCGGCGGTGCCGCTCCTTCAGCGTCACGATCCCGTCGGCCATGACGATCTCCCCTATGGCCAGGGTCTCACAATACCACGATCCCCTGGTGCTTGCGCTTGTCCTCCGGCTCGACGTGGATCGTCACCGAGGAGTCCGGCACGTCGGACTTGAGCACGCGCTCCAGCCGGTCGCAGATGTCGTGCGCGCCCGTGACCGTCATGTCGCCCGACACGACGAGGTGAAACTCGATGAAGGTCAGCTTGCCGGCGCAGCGCGTCTTGAGGTCGTGGGCCTCGATGGCGCCCTCGGCGTGGGCCGCGATGAGGGCGCGCAGGCGCGCGAGCGTTTCGTCCGGCAGCGCCTCGTCGAGCAGCCCGTTGACGCTCTCCTTCATCAGGCCCCAGCCGCTCCACAGCACGTTCAGCGCCACGAGGGCCGCGATGGCCGGGTCGAGCGCGAGCTCGCCCGTGAGCACCACCAGCCCCACCCCGACCAGCACGCCCGCCGAGGTGACGACGTCGGTCCGCAGGTGCTTGCCGTCCGCGACCAGTGCGAGCGAGCGGTGGCGGCGGCCCCACGACATCAGCACGTAGGCCCAGGCGGCGTTGATCGCGCTGCCGACGGCCGCGATCATCAGGCCCCGCGCCGGCGCGTCGATCGCCTGCGGGTTGAGCAGGGCGTGGTAGGCTTCGCGCAGGATGGCGAGCGCCGCGCCGACGATCAGCACGCCTTCGAGCACGGCCGACAGGTACTCGGCCTTGGTGTGGCCATAGGGATGGCGGGCGTCGGCGGGCTGGAGGGAGACCTGCAGGGCCCAGACAGCCGCCAGCGCGGTCGCGACGTTGATGATGCTTTCGAGCGCGTCCGACAGAAGCGCGACGCTGCCCGTCACCGCATAGGCGCAGAACTTCACCCCGAGCACGACGAGGCTGACCGCGACGCTGCCCAGGGCGAGCTTCTGCGTTATGATCATCGCGTGCCTTCCGTCCGACCCGGTGCCGACCTTCGGGCGGACGTCGCGGCCTCGGGACGTCCCCGCCCGACGCGGCCCCGACGGATAGACCATCGACTTCGCGGAGACCATATGGCGCGCAAGATCATCATCGATACGGATCCCGGCCAGGACGACGCCGTGGCGATCCTGCTGGCCCTGGCCTCGCCCGAGCTCGACGTGCTCGGCCTCGTGGCGGTGGCCGGCAACGTGCCGCTCGCCCTGACGGGGAACAACGCGCGCCGCGTCGTCGAGCTCGCCGGGCGTCCCGAGGTGCCGGTCTACGCGGGCGCCGTGCGGCCGCTGGTCCGTCCGCTCGTCACGGCCGAGCACGTCCACGGCCGCACGGGGCTCGACGGCGCCGACCTGCCGGAGCCCGAGGTGCCTCTCCATCCCGGCCACGGCGTCGACTTCATCGTCGAGACGCTGCTGGAGGCCGAGCCCGGGGAGGTGACGCTCTGCACCCTGGGGCCGCTGACCGACGTGGCCCTGGCGCTGAACCGCGCGCCCGAGATCGCGCCCCGCATCCGCGAGATCGTGATGATGGGCGGCGCCTATTTCGCGGTGGGCAACATCACTCCCACGGCCGAGTTCAACGTCTTCGTCGACCCCGAGGCCGCCGACGTGGTGATGCGGTCGGGCGTGCCCATCACCATGCTGCCGCTCGACGTCACGCACGGCGCCCTCGCCACGCCCGAGCGCCTCGCCCGCTTCCGGGCGCTGGGCAACCGCTCCGGCGCCACGGTGGCCGGGATGCTGGGGTTCTCCGAGCGCTTTGACAACGAGAAGTACGGCGGCGACGGCGCGCCGCTCCACGACCCCAACGTCATCGCCTGGCTTCTGCGGCCCGACCTCTATGCCGGGCGCCGGGTCAACGTGGCCATCGAGTGCGCGAGCCCGCTGACGCTCGGCATGACGGTGGCGGACTATTGGCGCGTGACGAAGCGGCCGGCCAACGCCCTGTTCCTCACGGGCGTGGACGCCGACGGCCTCTTCGACCTCCTCGTCGAGCGCCTCGCCGCCCTGTCGTGACCGGGCCCTCGTGTGGCGCTCGCCGCGAGACATGCTACGTGTCGACGTGAGAACGCGGCTGCGGGGACGTCATGGCTTTGAGGATCGAGGACTACGCGCTGATCGGCAATTGCGAGAGCGCGGCGCTCGTGGGGCTCGACGGCTCGATCGACTGGATGGCCCTGCCGCGCTTCGATTCGGCGGCCTTCTTCGCGGCCCTGCTGGGCACGCCGGAGAACGGTCGGTGGCAGATCGCCCCGGCTGTGCCGGTGCTGAAGACCACGCGGGCCTATCGCGAGGGCACGCTGGTCCTCGAAACCCGGTTCGAGACCGCCGAGGGGACGGTGCTGCTCATCGACGCCATGGGCCGGCGCGAGGGCCATGGCGACGTCGTGCGGCTGGTGCGCGGCGAGTCGGGCTCCGTGCCGATGCGCTCGGAGATCGTGCTGCGCCCGGGCTACGGCACGGTCGTGCCCTGGGTGAGCCGCCTCGCGGATGGGCGGATCGCGGCCGTGGCGGGGCCGGACCGCTACGTGCTGGCCACCGAGGTGCCGCTGCACGGGGAGAATATGCGGACCGTCGGCGACTTCACGGCCGAGGCGGGGACCGAGACGCCCTTCACCATGACGTGGTCGCCCTCCTACCAGCCGGTGCCCCAGAGGGTGGAGGCCGCGCAGATCCTGGACCTCGTCACGGAGGACTGGAACCATTGGACGAAGGCCCATCGCACCGAGACGGCGGGCGACTGGGTCGAGGTCGTGCAGCGCTCCCTCATCACCCTGAAGGCCCTCACGCATTTCGAGACGGGCGGCATCGTGGCGGCCCCCACGACCTCGCTCCCCGAGCAGCTCGGCGGACCGCGCAACTGGGACTACCGCTACTGTTGGCTGCGCGACGCAACGCTGACGCTCTACGCGCTGCTGACGTCGGGCTTCCTGGAGGAGGCGAGCGCCTGGCGGGACTGGCTGATCCGCGCCATCGCGGGCTCGCCCGACCAGATGCAGATCATGTACGGCATCGCCGGCGAGCGGCGCCTCGACGAATACGAGCTGCCCTGGCTTGCCGGCTACGAGGGATCATCGCCGGTGCGGGTCGGCAACGCGGCCGCGGGCCAGCTCCAGCTCGACGTCTACGGCGAGGTGCTGGACGCCATGTATCAGGCGCGGCGGCTCGGCCTCGCGCCCGACGACAACGGCTGGAACCTCGAGCGCGCCCTCGTCCAGCACCTCGAGACCATCTGGGAGCAGCCCGACGAGGGCATCTGGGAGGTGCGCGGCGGCCGCAAGCATTTCACGGCCTCGAAGGTCATGGTCTGGGCGGCCTTCGACCGCGCGATCCGCTCGATCGAGGAGTTCGGGCTCGACGGCCCGGTCGACCGCTGGCGGGAGGTCCGTGACACGGTGCACCGGCAGGTGTGCGAACGCGGCTACGACGCCGAGCTCGGCCATTTTGTCCAATATTACGGCGCCAAGGACCTCGACGCGAGCCTGCTGCTGATGGCCATGGTGGGCTTCCTGCCGACCGACGACCCGCGCGTGGTGGGCACCGTCAAGGCCATCGAGGAGCAGCTCGTCG
>CAXTFP010000286.1:0-4887 GCA_964243135.1 uncultured Lichenihabitans sp. | reverse complement strand
CTCCTCGCCCTCGCGGGCTGCGCCGCCACGGTCGACGACAAGCCCGCCGCCTTTCAGCCCGCCGCCGTGCCGGTGCCGCCCGCGGCGCCCCGCACCACGGGCGTCGACAGCCCCGCGGCGCGCGAGCACAAGCAGCTCGTCTCCTATTTCGGCGGCGAATATCACGCCCCCGCGACCGAGCGGTTCCTCGACGAGGTGCTGGTGAAGCTCGCGGCCGCCAGCGACACGCCGAGCCAGGTGTACCGCGTCACCATCCTCAACTCGCCGGTCGTCAACGCCTTCGCGCTGCCCTCGGGCGACATCTACCTGACGCGCGGCCTGCTGGCGCTGGCGGACGACACGTCCGAGGTCGCGGCCGTGATGGCGCACGAGATCGCCCACGTCACCGAGCGGCACGCGATGCGCCGCGCCGAGATCGAGAAGCGCTCGGCCGTGATCAGCCAGGCGGCCGACGTCATCGACGACCGCGACCGCTCCCGCACCTTCAAGACCTACGCGCAGCTGTCGCTCGCGAGCTTCTCGCGCCAGCAGGAGATCGAGGCCGACCAGGTGGGCATCCGGGTCATCGCCAGGGCGGGCTACGACCCCTTCGCGGCCTCGCGCTTCCTCGTCGCGCTCGGCCGCGCCACGGACCTGCGCCAGTCGCTCCACCCGGGCGGCGACGCCAAGCCCGACATGATGGCGACCCACCCCTCGACCCCCGAGCGCGTCGCCCACGCCGTGGCGGTGGCACGCGGCATCGCGGCGCCGGGCATCGGCGAGACGGGCCACGACCGCTACCTCGCGGCCATCGACGGCATCCTGTACGGCGACGACCCCGCGCAGGGCTTCGTGCGCGGGCGGCGCTTCATCCACCCGAAGCTCGGCTTCGCCTTCACGGCGCCCGACGGCTTCGTGCTGGAGAACTCCGCCCAGGCCGTGCTCGGCGTGGCGGCCGACGGCTCGGAGGCGCTGCGGCTCGACCGCGTGAAGGCGCCGGGCGACACCACGCTGGCGGCCTATCTCGCGTCCGGCTGGATCGACGGGCTCCAGCCCGGCACGGCCGAGCCGCTGGCGCTGAACGGGCTGCAGGGCATCACGGCCACGGCCAAGGCGGAATCCTGGACGTTCCGCCTCGCGGCCATCCGGGTCGGCCCCGAGATCTACCGGCTGACCTTCGCGGCCAAGGACCTCAGCGCCGAGGTCGACCGCCGCTTCCGCGACGCCATCGACACGTTCCGCCGCATCACGCCCGAGGACGCGCGCGACGTGCGGCCGAGCCGCATCGCCACCGCGGCGGCGGGCGCGGGCGACACCGCCGACGCGCTGGCCGGGCGCATGGCCGTGCCCGATCACCCGCTCGAGAACTTCGAGGTGCTGAACGGGCTCGAATCCGCCGCGCTGGAGGCGGGCCGCCGCTACAAGATCGTGGTGGAATAAGGCGCCGGGCCGCCCTATTTCCCTCGCCTGCCTGTGCCGCACAGCCGCAGCGCCGTTCGCGCCGCGACCCTGAAACCTTCACTGCCGCGATGCGTATCTCCCTCACGGAACGGGGAGTCGACCATGTTGCAGATGGCGGGCGTGAGGCGCCAGTTCGTCAAGGCCGCGATGGCGGCCCGGTTCCTCGAACGCGACGAGGAACGCGCCCTGGCCGAAAGCTGGCGCTACCGCGGCGACGAGCGCGCGCTCCACGAACTCGCGGCCGCCCACATGCGGCTCGTCATCGCCCTGGCGGCCCGCTTCCGCCACTACGGCCTGCCCATCGCCGACCTGATCCAGGAGGGCCACGTCGGCCTGCTCGAAGCCGCGGCGCGGTTCGAGCCCGAGCGCGAGGTGCGCTTCTCCACCTACGCGACGTGGTGGATCCGGGCCTCGATCCAGGACTACATCCTGCGCAACTGGTCCATCGTGCGCGGCGGCACGAGCTCGGCCCAGAAGGCGCTGTTCTTCAACCTGCGCCGCCTGCGGGCCAAGCTGTCGCGCGAGGGCGGGCCGGACAGCAACGCCTCGATGTTCAACACCATCGCGCTGGCGATCGGCGTGTCGCCGGCCGACGTCGAGCTGATGGACACCCGGCTGTCCGCCCCCGACGTGTCGCTCAACGCCCCGGTGGCGGACGGCGAGTCGTCGGGCCAGACCGAGCGGGTCGAGTTCCTGGTCGACGACAAGCCGCTGCCCGACGAGACGGTGGGCGAGATGATCGACGGCGACCGCCGCATCGTGTGGCTGCGCGAAGCGCTGGGCGTGCTGACGGAGCGCGAGCTGCGCATCGTGCGCGAGCGGCGCCTGGCCGAGGACTCCGCCACGCTGGAGGCGCTGGGCTCGCGGCTCGGCATCTCCAAGGAGCGCGTCCGCCAGATCGAGAACCGCGCCATGGAGAAGCTCCGCCGCGCCCTGTCGGACCGCAACGCCGCCGACGACGCTGCGCGCGGCGCCCTGCTCGCATCGGCCTAGAATGGTTTCCAAAGGGCTCGCCCTTTGGCGGGTTTCAGGGCAGAGCCCTGACCTTTATACCTTCTAGATATATTGTTTGCTCGACAGTACCGTCTTCAGGGCTCTGCCCTGACCGCCAAAGGCCGGGGGCCTTTGGAAACCGATACTAAGATCATGCGCCGGCCAGGCAGCGGTGCTCCGGGATGGCGTAGACGCGGTCGCGCCCCAGCGCGTGGGCGATGCGGCGCCCCTCGGCCAGCAGGCCCGCGAAGGCCGGATGGCGGAAGTTGAGCCCGCCCGCGTAGGCCCCGAAGGCCGGCATGATGCAGCGCGCCCCGTCCGACACGAAGCAGCGCCGCCGCACCGCCCCGCTCGTCCCCGCCACGATCGCCACCGGGTGCAGGTGCCCGGCGATCTCGCCCGCCGCCGCCGTGCCGGCCTTCGTCGGCTCGTGGCGCAGGGTCAGGGGCCCGAGCCGCCACTCCACCGCGGCCGTGCCCCCGAGCCCCTCGGGTGCCCCGCCCGCGGGCGACAGCGGGTCGTGGTTGCCGGCCAGCCACACCCAGTCGCGCCCCGCCTGCAGCGCCCGCAGCGCGTCGCGGTCCGGCCCGCCCATGCGGCCCGCCCCGTCGCGGTCGTGGAAGCTGTCGCCCAGCGCCACCACCAGCCGGGGCCGCGTGCGCGCCACGGCGGCGGTGAGCTTCGCCAGCGTCGCGGCCGTGTCGTAGGGCGGCAGCATCAGCCCGCGCCGCGCGAAGGACGAGCCCTTCTCGAGGTGCAGGTCCGCCACCAGCAGCACGCGGTCCGCTTCTTCGAACAGCGCGCCGAAAAAGTCCGCCATGAGGTCGACGCCCGCGACCCGGACGTGGGTGTGGATGCGGGAAATCTCAGCGGCCCCGCCGCCGGCCTTGGGTCTCGATCTGGCCGCCGTCATCGTCCCCGTATGCTTCCTCGATCAGCACGTCCGCGGCCTCGGCCAGGATCGTGTCCTCCGCCTCGCCGTAGACCGGCTCGCGGCCGATCTCCAGCATGATCGGCACGGCGAGCGGTGAAATCTTCCGCAGGGGCTTGTGCAGGATGTGCCCCCGGATGCGCGACAGTAGCTCGCCCAGCCGCCGGAGATCGAGCAGTCCCGTCGCCGCATCGTCGCGCGCGGCCCGCAGCAGCAGATGGTCGGGCTCGTGGCGGCGCAGCACGTCGTAGACGAGGTTGGTCGACACCGTCATCTGCCGCCCGGTCTTCTCGCGCCCGGGGTGGCGGCGCTCGATCAGCCCGGAGATCGTCGCGCAGATGCGGAAGGTGCGCTTCATCATCGAGGACTCGTCGAGCCAGGATTCGAGGTCGTCGCCCAGCATGTCCTCGGCGAACAGCTCCTCCAGCGTCACGCGCCCGGCCGCGATCCGCGCCCCCACGTCGCCGTGCGACCAGACCGCGATGGCGTAGTCGTTGGCCACGAAGCCCATGGGGCGCAGCCCCGCGCGCTCCATGCGCCGGCTGAGCAGCATGCCGAGCGTCTGATGCGCGAGCCGCCCCTCGAACGCGTAGGCGATGAGGTAGTGCCGGCCGCCGCGCGGGAAGGTTTCGATCAGCATGGCGTCGCGCGGCGGCAGGGCGGACTTCCGCCGCTGCAGCCCGAGCCAGTCCTCCACCTGGGGCGGCAGGTCGAACTCTTCCGGCCGCGACGCCATGGCCCGCACCTGCTCGGCCAAGTAGGTGGTGAGCGGGAACTTCGAGCCCGCGTAGGAGGGGATCTTGGGCTCGGTGCCGGCCACGCGGGCGCAGAGCGCCTCGTCGTCCACGATGGCCTGCAGCGCCAGGATCTCGCCGCCGAACAGGAAGGTGTCGCCCGGCAGCAGCGTTTCCAGGAACCCGTCCTCGACCTGCCCCAGCACCCGCCCGCCGCGCCCGATGGGCCCCGTCGCGCTCGGCACGCCGCCCGCGACGGCCGGCGCCGCGCCGCGCGAGCGCACGAGCCGCACCTTCAGCATGGCGGCCTGCACGATGGTGCCGACGTTCATGCGGTACTGCTGGGCGACCTTGCCGTTCGACACGCGCCAGCGCCCGTCCGCCGCCTGCCGGATCTTGGCGAAGCGCTCGTAGGCCTGGAGCGCGTAGCCGCCGTGGGCCACGAACTGCACGGCCCGGTCGAAGTCGTCGCGCGACAGCCCGGCATAGGGGGCGGCGTCCGTCACCTCGGCGTAGAGCGCGTCGGCCGCGAAGGGCTCGGCGCAGGCCATGCCGAGGATATGCTGGGCCAGCACGTCGAGCGCGCCGGTGCGGGCCACCGGCGTGTCCTGCACGCCCTCGGCGGCGGCCCGGATGGCCGCGCGGCATTCCAGCACCTCGAAGCGGTTGGCCGGCACCAGGATGGCGCGCGACGGCTCGTCGAGCCGGTGGTTGGCGCGGCCGATGCGCTGCGTCAGGCGGCTCGCGCCTTTGGGCGCGCCGATGTTGATGACGAGATCGACCGCGCCC
>CAXTFP010000285.1:0-4899 GCA_964243135.1 uncultured Lichenihabitans sp. | reverse complement strand
CGAGCACGGCCTCCGGCCGCCCGAAGCACAGGATGTTGTCGTTGTTGTCGGTGTCCGTGGGGATCTCGACGAGCTGGACGCTGCCCTCGCCCCAGTCGCTGATGGGCTCGATCCACAGCGATGGCCTGAGCTCCCAGCGCTGCTCGTCGTCCTCCAGCATGTCGAAGGCGCGCTGGCGCTGCAGCAGGCCGAAGCCGCGCGGGTTGGCGTCGAGAAACACTGACACCTGGAGCGTCGACGGGTTGACGACGGGCCGCCACAGCCACTCGCCGTTGCCGTTGAGGATCTGCAGGCCGGACACGTCGTAGGCACCGTCGCGCACGTCGTCGACGTTGCGGCGATCGACCGGCCCGAACAGGAACATCGCCGTCATGCCGCCGAGGCCGTAGAAGTCGGCCGGGGTGCGGGTGAACAGCGTGCATTCCGTGTCGATGATGGTGACGTCGCCGGGCCGGAGCGTGAAGCGGTAGGCGCCCGTCATGCTGTCCGCGTCGACGAGCGCGTGGATGACCAGCACGTCGCTGGCGAGGCTCGGCTTCTCGATCCACACCTCGCGGACGGCCGGGAACTCTTCCCCGCGCGGGTCGGCTGTGCGGATCATCAGGGCGCGGGCCGTGAGGCCGAAGTTCTGGCCGTTGGCGAGGGCGCGGAAGAAGCTGGCCCCCTGGAAGATCGCCGAGTCGACGAGGCCCCGCTCGCCGCGCGCGTGGAGCACGCGGAAACCCGAGAAGCCGATGTCGGCGAGGTCGGCGGGGGGCTGCACCTTGCCGAAATCGAACTGGCCGGCCGAATAGGCGAGGCGCCGCGCGACGCCGCCCTCGACCACGTTGACGGTCATCGGGGCGGTGAACAGGAAGCCGCGGTGCAGCGGCTCGATGGCGAAGCCCGCGTTCTCGCCCCCCCAGACCGCCGTGCCGGCCCTGGGGCGGATCGACACGTACTGGTCGTAGGCGAGGTTGGCGAAGGCATCCGGCAGAACCGCCGGGGCGGTCTCGTGCGGTTTCCTGGCCAGCGCGCGCGCCCGGTCAACCACCATGACGAAGTCGAAGGCGGAGGCCGTCGGCGTCGATCCCTGGGGCGCCG
Source organism: uncultured Lichenihabitans sp. (assembly GCA_964243135.1). Classification (GTDB taxonomy): domain Bacteria; phylum Pseudomonadota; class Alphaproteobacteria; order Rhizobiales; family Beijerinckiaceae; genus Lichenihabitans. Next base: position 3,816 of record CAXTFP010000285.1, on the reverse strand, counting down.
CGGGTGGCGCCGGCGCGTCGGCCGCCGCGGCCGGCGACAGGCCGGCTCCCAGCCCGGAGGCGGCCCATTTCAGAAGGTCGCGGCGAAGGAGCATCGGCCAGCTATGACGAGAACACAGGACGGCGGAGGACGCCCGGACCTCGGGGCACCGCCGGCCGCTGGCCCCCGTATAGCGGAAAACGCCGCTCCCGCGAGGCTCTTTTTGGGTGGCCTGCCGCACTGCACCCCGCCGCAATCTCCTGTTAATCCTGGCGGACGAAGGATCGGGCGTCGAGATGGAGCGGGGCGGCGATGAGCGGAGCGAGACGGTGCCTCGCCGTGGTGCTGGCGGCGGGCGAGGGCACGCGGATGCGCTCCGCCACCCCGAAGGTGCTGCACAGGCTGGCTGGGCGCACGATGCTGTCGCACGTGCTGCACACCGCCGCCCTGGCCGAGGCCGAGGCCGTCGTGGTGGTGGTCGGCCCCGGCCGCGACGACGTGGCGGCCGAGGCCGTGACGGCTCTGCCGGCGGCCGAGATCGCCGTGCAGCGCGAGCGGCTCGGCACGGCCCACGCCGTGCTGGCGGCGCACGATGCGATCGCCCGCGGCTATGACGACGTCCTCGTGCTCTTCGCCGACGTGCCCCTGGTGCTGCCCGACACCCTGCTGGCCATGCGCGGCGCGCTGGCCGAGGGCGCGGGGCTCGCGGCGCTCGGCTTTGAGGCCGCGGACCCCACCGGCTACGGCCGGCTGCTGACGCGGGACGGCGAGGTGCTGGCCATCCGCGAGCACAGGGACGCGACCGAGGCCGAGCGCGCCGTGACGCTGTGTTTCGCCGGGCCGATGGCGCTCGACGGCCGCACGGCGCTCGACCTCCTCGGCCGCATCGGCCGGGAGAACGCGCAGGGCGAATACTACCTCACCGAGGCCGTGGAGCTGACGCGCGCCGCGGGGCGGCGCTGCGTCGCCCTGCCCTGCTCCGAGCGCGACGCCATGGGGGTGAACGACCGGGCGCAGCTCGCGGCGGCCGAGGCCGCCGTCCAGGCGCGGCTGCGCCTCGCCGCCCTGCTCGGCGGCGCCACGCTCCAGGCGCCCGACACGGTGTTCCTGAGCCACGACACGGCGCTCGGGCGCGACGTCACGGTGGAGCCGCACGTCGTCTTCGGCCCCGGCGTGAGGATCGAGGACGGCGCCATGATCCACAGCTTCTCGCATCTCGAGGGCGCGCACGTCGGCCCCGGCGCCAGCGTCGGGCCGCACGCGCGGCTGCGCCCCGGCACGGTGCTCGGGCGGGACGCCAAGGTCGGCAACTTCGTCGAGACGAAGGGCGCCACCCTCGGCGAGGGCGCCAAGGTGAGCCACCTCAGCTACATCGGCGACGCCGGCGTGGGGGCGGGCGCCAACGTCGGGGCCGGGACCATCACCTGCAATTACGACGGCTACGGCAAGTTCCGCACGGAGATCGGGCCGGGCGCCTTCATCGGCTCCAACTCGGCCCTGGTGGCGCCGGTGCGGATCGGGCGGAACGCCTACGTGGCCTCCGGCTCGACCGTCACGGAGGACGTACCCGACGACGCCCTGGCGATCGGCCGCGCCCGCCAGACCACCAAACTCGGCCGCGGCGCCGCGCTGCGGGCCGAGCGCGCCGCCGCCAAGGTCGCCCGCGACCGGAAACCATGACCCCTTCGGCTTTGCAGGGTCGGGCGGATCCGGTCTAAAAAGCCGAGGACAGAAGGCGAGGGATCGGCATGTGCGGCATCGTTGGCATCCTCGGCGCCGGCCCCGTGGCGGACCAGATCGTCGAGGCGCTGAAGCGGCTCGAATACCGGGGCTACGATTCCGCCGGCATCGCCACGCTGGAGGGCGGCGCGCTGGCGCGGCGGCGCGCGCCCGGCAAGCTGAAGAACCTGGAGCTGCGGCTGTCGAACCAGCCGCTGCGCGGCGCCATCGGCATCGGCCACACGCGCTGGGCCACCCACGGCAGGCCGACCGAGGTCAACGCCCACCCGCACGCGAGCGAGCGGGTCGCGATCGTCCATAACGGGATCATCGAGAACTTCCGCGAGCTGCGCGAGGAGCTGACGGCGCGGGGCCACGCCTTCGCCACCGAGACCGATTCCGAAGTGGTGGCCCACCTCGTCACCGCGGAGCTCGACGCGGGCCGCAGCCCCGCCGAGGCCGTGGCGGCCGCCCTGCCCCGGCTGCGCGGCGCCTTCGCCCTGGCGTTCCTCTTCGCCGGCGAGGACGACCTCCTCATCGGTGCCCGCCGCGGCGCGCCCCTGGCGGTGGGCCACGGCGACGGCGAAATGTACCTCGGCTCCGACGCCCTCGCGCTCGCGCCCTTCACGGACGAGGTTTCGTACCTCGAGGACGGCGACTGGGTGGTGCTGACCCGCGGCTCCGTCGCCTTCCACGACGAGGCCGATCGGCGCGTGGCGCGGCCGAAGCAGAAGAGCCTCGCCTCGGCCTTCATGATCGACAAGGGCAACTACCGCCACTTCATGGCGAAGGAGATCCACGAGCAGCCCGAGGTGGTTGGGCGCACGCTGGCCCATTACACGGACCTGTCGGCCGGCACGGTGTCGCTGCCCTTCGCCCTGCCCTTCGACCCCGCCGGTGTCGAGCGCGTCACCATCGTGGCCTGCGGCACGGCCTATATCGCGGGCCTGACGGCGAAATACTGGTTCGAGCGCATCGCCCGCCTTCCCGTCGACATCGACGTCGCGTCCGAGTTCCGCTACCGCGAGCCGCCGATGGGCCGCGGCGGCGTGACGATCGTCATCTCCCAGTCGGGCGAGACCGCCGACACCCTGGCCTCGCTGCGCTACGCCAAGGCTCAGGGGCAGACGATCATCGGGGTTGTCAACGTCGGCACCTCGACCATGGCGCGGGAGTCCGACGTCAAGGCCCTGACGCTGGCCGGCCCCGAGATCGGCGTCGCCTCGACCAAGGCCTTCACCTGCCAGTTGGCGGTGCTGGCCTGCCTGGCGCTGGCCTTCGCGCGGGCGCGCGGCACGCTCTCGGCCGAGGAGGAGCGCCGCCACGTCGACGCCTTCCTGGCCCTGCCGGGGCTGTTGGCGGAGGCCCTGAAGGGGGAGCGCGAGATCGAGGCCGTGGCGCACGACCTCGCCCGCGCGCGCAACGTGCTCTACCTCGGGCGCGGCACGGCCTTCCCGCTGGCGCTCGAAGGGGCGCTGAAGCTCAAGGAGCTCAGCTACATCCACGCGGAGGGTTACGCGGCGGGCGAACTCAAGCACGGCCCCATCGCCCTGGTGGACGAGGACCTGCCCGTGATCGTCATCGCGCCGCCCGACGCGGTCTTCGAGAAGACCGTGTCCAACATGCAGGAGGTGGCGGCGCGCGGCGGCCGGCTCGTGCTGATCGGCGGCGCGGGCGGCGCGGAGGCCTCGTCCGTGAAGCTCCAGGCCTCCATCGTCATGCCCGACATGGCGCCCACCTTCGCGCCGATCGTCTATGCGGTGCCGGTGCAGTTGCTCGCCTATCACACGGCCGTCTTCATGGGGAAGGACGCCGACCAGCCGCGCAACCTGGCGAAATCCGTGACGGTGGAGTGACACGCGTCCGGTTTGGCCTCGTCCCACCACCGCTCATCCCCGTGCGTACGGGGATCCAGCGCAACAAAGGCGGCCGAAGGCCGACAGCATGGACCCCGCTCCGAGCGCCGCACGATTGGAGGCAAAGGACCGGCCTTTGGCCGGACATATCGCGCTGGATCCCCGCCGGCGCGGGGACGAGCGGCGGAGAGGGCGATCCGAGATGGGCCACGTAGAAGCGCTGGGAACGGCCCGGCTCACCCTCCCTGGAGCAGCCGCGCCG
>CAXTFP010000284.1:0-4971 GCA_964243135.1 uncultured Lichenihabitans sp. | reverse complement strand
GCCCCCGTGGCGGATCCGCGCCCAGCGCTCGCGCCAGGCGGGGCCGTCGAACACGGGCGCCGTGGGCGGCGGCATGGCCAGGCGCGGCCTCGCCGCCAGCCGATCCGTGATGGTGGCGGCGAGACGGCGTCGCTTGCGCTCCGTGCCCTGCGGGCGAGGCGCCGTGCCTCCCGTCACCAACCGCAGCCTCGTCGTCCTCACATCGTATTGCGACATCGTCTCCGTCCCTCCCTCATCCTCGGGGGCGCCTTCACCCCTCTCGCTCCGTCCGTCGCCGTCCCGACCTCCCCCGATCGCGCCCGCGCGCGGTCGGCCCCTCTCCGTCCCCGCACCCCGGACCGGCGTCGCCGCACGGAGGAGCGACGCGGCCGTGTCGGCCCGCGAGGCTCCACCCGGGCTGCCCGCCGCTGCCGCGGTGAGGCTCGTCAGGCGCCGAAGCGGATGAAGCCGACCGGATCGCGCCCCGACCGGGCCCCGCGTCGGGGGCGGGGGACCGGGCACCGCAGCAGCGCCATCGCGGACACGACGTCGGCCACCCCCGGAGCCGGGCGCCCGGCGTCGAGCGCCGGGCCGATCGACAGCAGCAGCGCGCGCCTCGCCTCGCGCAGACTGAGCTTCGCGAGGGCGTCGAGCGTCGGCCCGTCCAGCTCCGCCGCGGGCAGGCCGTTCTCGGCCAGGAGCTCGTCCAACAGGCGCTGCGTGGCGCGCCTCGCCTCGTCCCGGCCGAGCGGCGGCATGTCGACGACCACCACGCGGTCGAGCAGGGGAGAGGGTAGTCCGGAAACGTCGTTGGCTGTGCAGACCCAGATCACCCCCGCGGCCTGCATCGGCATGGCGACGTAATCGTCGGTGAACGTCGCGGCCGTGCTGGGCTCCAGCAGCGGCAGCAGGGCGTTGAGGGGCTGCACGCCTTGATGGTACCCCGTCGTCTTCTCCAGCTCGTCGAACAGCAGGATCGGCGACGTCGTGCCGCCCTCGAGCAGCGCCTTGGCGACCTGGCCGGGCCCGGAACCGCGATAGCTCGTTGCATTTCCGGTGATCGGTCCGACATCACAGGTTGAGCCGCCGTCGATGGTGGCCATCCCGACCCCCATCACCTGTCGCAACCGGCGCGCGAGGCGCGTCTTGCCTGTTCCCGGCGGCCCGAGCACCACGAGGGGCGGCACGCGCAGCGGGGCGCGGGCATGCCGCGACAGCCGGGCGGCCCGCTCCACCACCTCGATCACCCTGGCGCCGTTCGGCGTCTCGCGCTTGAGCGCACACAGGCCTGCGATCATGGCGTCGTCGGCGACGAGCTGGCGACGCAGCAGTCCGCCGGGCGCCTCGGCGTGTCTCCTCAGGAAGGCGTGGCGCTGCTCGTCCTCGCGGCTGGTGGCGCCGACCTCGTCTGGCAGCAGACCGTCCGGATAGACCCCGATCTCGCGCGCCAGCAGCGCGGGGTCGATGAGGTGGACCTGCGGCGGCGCGGGGGCCGGGCCGGAGCGCGGCTCCCGTCCCTCGCGGCCCGTCGCGGCGCTGGGCTGCGCCACCCCTCCCCTGCGATCGACCATCTCCCTCTCCCCTCCACCTGGGGCCGCCTCCAGCCCTCTCGCCCGGGCCACTCACCGAGTGCCCTCGCCCTCCTCTCCTTCAGGTCGGGGTCGGGCGGCGCGGCCGCCCCCGTCCCGGCGCGATGGCCGGCACCCCGGCGTGGCGCTGCCCGGACCCACACGCCCCGGTGCGCGGCACCGTCGTCCATGGCGTGGCGAGCCGTCGGGCCGAGCCGGGCTCGGCCAGCCTGCACCGCCGGGACGGCGATGGCGGCGGGCGGCGATGCGGGGCCGCCCTCGGGATCGGCCAGCGGGGGCGCTGCTCCGCCCTCGCGGTGGATCTCGCCACGCCTGATGACGGGCTCGGCCCAGGGCGCCGGGACCTCCGCTGGCGAGCGGGGGCGCTGCGCCCGGGCCTGAGCGGCACGGGTCGGGTCGTCCCTTCTCCGCCGCCGAGCCGCTCACGTGGCCGGCGATGGACGGAGGGGATTCACATCCCGTCACCGCCGCCGCATGGTGCCGGCGTGACTGCCACTGCCCCCCGCCCGCTCCGTTCCCACCAGGCCCAGATCGCCGGCCTCGTCGCGGCCATCGCGGCGGGCGAGCTCGACGGCGTGCGCGATATCCTCGCCGCCGTCACCCCGGGCGGCGGCAAGAGCCTGCTGCCCGTCATCGCCGCGGCGCGGCTGATCGCGGCCGGCACGGTCGAGCGCGTGGTCTGGGTGGTGCCGCGCGACAGCCTGCGCCTGCAGGCCGAGGAGGCCTTCGCCGACCCGGGCTGGCGGGAAGCGCTCGGCCACCGGCTCAGCGTCCGCGCCGCCGACAACGAGCCCGACCCCTCGCGCGACCTCGCCGGCTACGTCACCACCTACCAGGGCGTCGCGGCCGCCCCCGAGCTGCATCTCGCCGAGATGCGCCGCCACCGCACCCTGCTGGTGGTCGACGAGGTGCACCACCTGCCGGGCCTGGCCGACTACGAGCCCGGCACCGAGACGGATCCCGCCACGCCCGAGGAGGCCTCGAGCTGGAGCCGGGCGCTGCTGCCGCTGCTGGAGTGCGCCAGCTATCGCCTGCTCCTGTCGGGCACGCTGGAGCGCGCCGACGGCCGCGCCGTGCTGTGGCTGCCCTACCGGCCCGGGCCGCGGCCGGGCACGCGGCGGGTCGACATGGAGGCCCCGGGCTGGGCCGTGGTGGGCTACTCGCGCGCCCAGGCCGTCGCTGACCGCGCCGTGCTGCCCGTCACCTTCGGGGCGCTCGACGGCGATGCCACCTGGGCCGAGGCCGGCGGGGACGGGGACGAGCGGGTCACGGTGGGCCCGCACCGCCTGTCGGGCCCGCACCCGACCGAGACGACGCGCCCTGCCCTGTTCACGGCGCTGCGCACCGGCTTTGCGACCGAACTGCTGCGCCGTGCCTTCGAGGCGACGCGCGAGCTGCGCGCCAAGCGCCGGGCGGAGCGGGGTCTGCCCGCCGGCGTCGCCGCGCGGGGTCTGGGCAAGCTGCTGGTGGTGGCGCCCGATCAGGCCGCGGCGCGGGTCTACCTCGACGCGCTCCGGGGCTGGATGCCGGCCGAGCAGGCCCGGCGCGACATCCGCCTCGCGACGTCGTCCGAGCGCGACGCCCACGAGGCTCTGGCCGCCTTCCGGCTGCTGCCCGAGCCGTCGGTCCTGGTCACGGTGGCGATGGCCTACGAGGGGCTGGACGCCCCCGAGGTGGCCGTGGTGGCGGCCCTGACCCACATCCGCTCGCGGCCCTGGCTCGAGCAGATGATCGCCCGCGCCACCCGCGTCGACCCGAACGCCGGCCCCTACGAGGGGCAGCGGGCGTTGGTGTTCCACCCCGACGACCCGCTCTTCGCCACCTTCCGGCGCCGGGTTGAGACCGAGCAGGGCACGCTGGCGAAGAGGCCCAAGCCGGCGCGGCAGGGCTCGCTCCTGCCCGACTGGGTGCTGGAGCGGATGGCCGACTGCGGACCGCGCGAGGACGGCATCGTGCCGCTCGCGTCGAACGCGCTCGGGCTGCGCTACGCCACGCTGCGGCCGGGGCCGTCCTATGCCCAGGCCCGGCCGGAGAACGAGGAGCCGCAGACCGAGCTCCTCGACCCGCCGTCGCTGGTCGAGCGTCGGTTGCGCTTGCGCATCGGCGAGATGGTGGCGGCGCAGGCCGTGGAGGACGATGCCGGCTCGAGCGTCCAACGCGGGCAGGGGCGCTACCACGGCTACAATGCCGTGCTGAAGCGGGTGATCGGCAAAGGCCGGGCCGAGATGACGCTGGCCGAGCTCGAGGCCGCGGTGGCCTGGCTCGAGCGCAACCGCCTCAGCGATCACCTTCACCTGCTCGATGGCGACATGCGCTACGCCTGGAGCGCCCGGCAGAGGTCGAGGATGCCGGTCGGGTTGCGCTGACGGCGTGGTCGCGGTGGCCCGAGCCGTGCTCGGGCCTTCAGCGAGGCGGTTCGACGTCGACCCGCTCAGTGCGCCTGCAGGTCGACCAGGAGGTCGCCGAGGGAGAGCCCGAGGTGGTCGAGGTCGATCCTCACCGCGACTTCGATCATGGGTGCGGCGAGGCTGACCTCGTCCCCCTCGTAGTGGCCGATCATCGCGGCGGCGCCGAGTTTTCGCCTGATATCCTCGCGTGATGTGGCGGGCGCCGCGCACAGGGAGAGTGCCCGGCTCACCAGCGACGCGCGACAGGCCTCGATGCAGGTCGCCGGGTTGTCATGCGCGGCCTCGACAGCGTCGGCGGCGTCCATCAGGCTAGCCCACTGGGCTGCCATGGCGGGGGAGACTTGCTCGATCCCGACTCGCATGCGTTGTCTGGCCATCCCGGCCTCCCTGGCGGCTGTGCAGACGTGCCAACCTCTTCCGCGGGTCGACATCGTCGAGTTCTTTTTCTGGGGCCGCCTCTCCCTGAACCTGCCCTCCCTGTCCCGTCTCGTTCTCTATCTGAGGGTGCAACTTCAGGCGTGCCATGGATCTCTGACGTCGGCGCCTCGCTGGCGACACCGAGTTGGGGAGACAGTCTGATAGCCTGAGCCCTGCGGGTGACAGCAGGTCGCGTCGAGCAGCGGCTGGCGTGCGGTGTCCGAGTCAGATCGCAGGGGCTTGGGCGACCTCGCAGATGTCCATCTCCCCGAGCGGGAAGGTGACGGCGCATCGCAGACGCGCCTGCTGGCGCGCCTCGACGCAGGCCGCCTCGATACGACGTCCACGGTAGGGGAGATACTCGGCGATGACACGCCTGCCGATCACGCAGGCGCTTCGCAACGACGCGAAGCGCCCCTTGGAATGATCAAGCGTCAGAACGTAGACGGCCGAGGCCGTCTGCGACACCGAGGGCGTGTAGCTCGCGACCATCCGTCCGGCCTCGGTCCACCCGATCGGCTCGAATGTGCCGAAGGTGTCGCCGAGCCCCGGGGCGAACCGGGAGATCATGGCGTGCC
>CAXTFP010000283.1:0-4997 GCA_964243135.1 uncultured Lichenihabitans sp. | reverse complement strand
GCGCCGCCAAGCCGAGGCCCTCGTAGACGGCCCGCATCAGGTCGTTGAAGCTGTGGTGGGCGGAAAGCCCGTGGAACTGCGCCCGCGCCGCGGCGTCCACGAAGGGGCCGCGCTCGCCCGCCTCCGAGATGTAGGGGTGGTACAGGATCGCGCCGGCCTCGGCCCTGAGCACGTGATCGTCGAGGTCGAGGAAGATGTCGGCGCGGGACTTCTCCACCCCGTGCTGCTTCAGCACGCCGCGCGCGAGGTCGACCAGCCAGTCGATGTTCAGCGTCGAGGCCATGTTGGACTGGAGCTGGGCGAAGGTGCCGGGCACGGGGAAGGCCAGCGTGTAGCCGGTGCTGTCCGCGTTGAGCCGCACGGCGCCGGCCGAGCGGGCGATCCGCATGTGCATGCCGGTCGAGCCCACGATGGTGCAGCCCGTGTCGCGCTCGGGGTCGTAGAGGCCGGCGCCGAGCGCCGTCGCCACGATGTCGATGGGGCCGAGGCACACGGGCAGGCCCTCGCCGAAGCCGATTTCGCGCGCCGCTGAGGCGCTCAGCGCGCCCGCCCGCGCCCGCCCGTCGACGATCGGCGGCAGCAGCCCGCCCCGATCGCCGAGGCCGAAAGCGTCGAGCAGCGCCGGCGCGTAAGCCATGGTGCGGAAGTCGCCGAAGGAGTGGACGCCCTCGGAGGCGTCCGCGGCGCGCTCGCCCGTGAGCCGGAAGTAGAGCCAGTCCTTGAGGTGGAAGGCGGTGGCGGCCCGCGCCATCACCTCCGGGCGGTGCCGGGCCAGCCAGGCGAGCTGCGGGCCCATCTGGCAGGCCGCGAGGCCCGAGCCCGTGCTCTCGAAGTGGCGGCGGCCGGCCGGGGCGGCGCGGAGCTCGGCCGTGAGGGCGGCCGCGCGGGCGTCGAGCCAGATCAGCGCCGGGCCGGCGGGCTCGCCCTCGGCGTCGACCAGCCAGGTGCCGTCGCCTTGGGCCGTGACCGCGACCGCGGCCGTGCGGGCCCCAAGGTCCGGCACGAGTTCGGCGAGGCCGCGCAGGGTCGCGGCGGCGTCCGCCCAAGTCCCCGCCATGTCCTGCTCGGCGCCGACGCCCTCGACGGTGCGGTAGGTATTGGGGCGCGCGGAAGCGCCGACCTGCTCGCCGCCCAGCGTGAAGGCGACCGACTTGATGACCGACGTGCCGGCGTCGATGCCGATGATGAGGTCGCGGGCCATCAGCCGGCGCGCCCGCACGGGAGGGCGGCGAAACGGGTGCGGGACGTGTCGACCATGCTTCTCCTCCCTTCCTCGACCGGCGCGCGGCCCGCCGTCGTTCGCGTCGGCGCGTCGCCTCAGGTGCCGGGTTGCGGCCCGAGGATGGCGGCGGCCGTCCTCTCGTCGGTGAGCAGCCCGTGCAGCAGCCCGCTCGCCAGGACGGCGCGAATCGCTTCGAGCTTGGAATGGCCGCCCGCGACCGCGACGATCTTGCCGGACGCGAGGTCCCCGTAGTCGAGCGAGACGAGCCGCGCCGACAGCTCCGTCTCGACCCGCCGGCCGCGCGAATCGAAGAAGTGGCCCAGGAGCTCGCCGCGCCCGCCCGCGCGGGCCACCTCGTCGAACTCGTGCAGCTCGACCATGCCCGAGGTCGCCAGCGAGGCGCCGCTGCCGTCGACGATGCCGATGCCGGCGAAGCGCAGCGTGGAGCTCCGCGCCAGGGCGAAGACCTCGTCGATGCCGCGCTGCGCCATCAGCACGGCGCGGTCCTCGGCCGAGTTGAGGCAGAACGGCACAGGCAGCACGTAGGCCTCGGCCCCGGTGCGCTCGGCGATGCGGTTGATGACGTCGAAGGGGTTAGCGGCGAAGCGCCGGGTGAAGCCGCCGAGCAGCGACACGAAGCGCAGACGGCCCACGTCGATCCGCGGCAGGGCGTGGACGCAGGCCGCCAGCGTGCGGCCGTGGCCGAGCCCGATCACCGCATCCTCGCCCTTCTCGCAGGCGAGGCGCAGGTAGCGGGCGCCGAGCACGCCGAGCGAGCGCAGCGGCAGCGGCTCGTCGTCGAGGTCGGGGGCGACCTCGCAGAAGCCGAGGCCGTAGGCGCGGCAAAGCTGCTGCTCCAGCTGCACGCAGTGGGCGATCTCGCCCTCGACGAAGACCCGCACCATGCCCTCGCGGCCCGCGCGGGCGATGAGGCGATGCGCCTTGACGTTGGGCACGTTGAGCCGGGTCGCGACCTCGCTCTGCGTCAGCCGGCCGACGTGGTGCAGCCAGGCGGCGCGGGCCGCGAGGCTGGATTCGGCTTCGGCGACGGAATTCGGATCGGCCCTCTGGGTCAACGCATCCTGCCCTGCATAATCGTTCTCGTTGTGTAAAAACTTTCACGGCGCGCGGGCGCCGTCAAGTCCTTTCGGCGGCGGCTCCTCTTCCACGTCGTGGAGGAGGCGACCGGGTGCGGGGCCGACCGGCCGGCCCCGTCAGCCGCTCACGCCGACGCGGAATATTTGCCGTCGAGCTTGTCGATGGCCGCGACGTTGCCGGCCGACGAGCCCGCGGCGTCGAACTCCGAGGCGAGCCAGGTGTCGACCACGGCCTTGGCGAGCTCCGGCCCCACCACCCGCGCGCCGAGCGTGATGATCTGGGCGTTGTTGCTCTTCGCGGCCCGCTCGGCCGAATAGGTGTCGTGGGTGAGGGCCGCGCGGATGCCCGGCACCTTGTTGGCCGAGATGCACACGCCGATGCCCGTGCCGCAGAACAGGATGCCGCGGTCGAACTCCGTGCTGGTGATCGCCAAGCCGATGCGCTCGGCCGTGTCGGCGTAGAACTCGGGCGTGCTGCCGGAGGGCGGCGACAGGTCGGTCACGTCGAGGCCCTTGGCGGCGAGGTGCTTGGCGATGACGTCGAGCAGCGGCTTGCCGGCGCCGTCCGCGCCGATGACGAGCTTCATGGAGTCCTCCCTGGTCCGCCCGGCTCCGCCGGGCCCGTGTATTGAATTTCAGCAGTTGCAAAGATTTTTCAACCCTGCTTCCATCGCGCACAACGGCGCCGTGCGGGCGGCCGACACCGTGGGGGAGGGAAGACCGGGATGGGTTTCACGCTGTCGCTGAGCACCAACCCGTTCGTGAACCGCTTCGCCGAGCCCGAGGACCTCGTGGGCGTGCTGGCCGGCGAGGTCGGCATCGGCCGCATCCAGCTCACCCACGAGTTCATCGACCCCGCTTGGCCGGCGCCGCTGATCCGCCGCACGGCGGCCCGCATGGCGCGGAGCTGCGCGGCGCAGGGCGTGGCCGTCACCTCGATGATGACGGGGCCCTACGGCCGCCTCAACCACTTCGGCCACCCCGACGCGGACGCGCGCCGCCACTCGGTCGCCTGGTTCAAGGGGCTGGCCGACATCGCGGCCGACCTCGGCTGCCCGGCCATCGGCACGCAATATGCCATCCTGACCTTTCGGGACTTCGACGACCCCGCGCGCCGCGCCGCTGCCATGGCCGCGGCGCTGGACTGCTGGCGCGAGGTGGCGGAGCACGCCGCCCGGCGCGGGCTCGCCTACCTGTTCTGGGAGCCCATGTCGGTGGGCCGCGAGCTCGGCCACACGCAGGACAGCACGCGCGCGCTCCAGGCCGAGATCGACGCCGCGGCGCTGCCGCTCCCGCTCCTGCCCATGGTGGACATCGACCACGGCGACCTGTCCTCGCCCGACCCCGCCGACACCGACCCCTATGCTTGGGGCCGCAACTTCGCGGCGCGCTCGCCCATCATCCACATCAAGCAGAGCACCATGAACAAGGGCGGCCACTGGCCCTTCACGGCCGAGCGCAACCGCGACGGCCGCATCCAGCCCGAGCCGCTGATCGCGGCCGTGCGCGAGGGCGGCGGCCGCGACAACGAGCTGTGCCTGGAGCTCGCCTTCCGCGAGCGCGAGCCGAGCGACCGGGCCGTGGTGGCCGAGATGCGCGAGTCGGTCGCCTTCTGGGCGCCCCACGTCGACGCCGGCCGCGCCCGCGCGGCCTGAGAGACGGACGCCATGCCCTTCGATCGCCCCTGGATCGGCACGAGCTGGAAGATGAACAAGGTGCGGGCCGAGGCGCGGGCCTTCGCCGGCAGGCTCGCCGCCTCGCCCTTCGCGCGGGGCGACGCCGCCCAGCTCTTCGTCATCCCGCCCTTCACGGCGGTGAGCGAAGTGGCGGACCTCCTGGCCGACACGCGCGTCACCGTGGGGGTGCAGAACCTCCACTGGGCCGACGCGGGCCCCTGGACGGGCGAGATTTCGGGCGCCATGGCGGCCGACGCCGGGGCGCGCCTCGCCGAGATCGGCCACAGCGAGCGCCGCACCCACTTCGGCGAGACCGACGACACCGTGGCCCTGAAGGTGGCGGCGGCGCTGCGGCACGGGCTCGTGCCGCTCGTCTGCGTCGGCGACACGCGCGACGAATACGACGCCGGCCGCACCGCCGCGGCGCTCGACCGGCAGGTCCGGGCGGCGGTGTCGCGCGTGTCCCCCGAGGAGGCCGGCCGCGTGGTGATCGCCTACGAGCCGGTGTGGTCGATCGGCGAGGGCGGCACGCCGGCCGACCCGGACTTCGCAGACGCGCAGCACGCGCTCATCAAGGCCACGCTGCGCGCCGTGACGGGCCGCGACCTGCGCGTGCTCTACGGCGGCAGCGTCAACCCGGGTAACTGCGTGGCCCTGGCGGCCCGGCCCCACGTCGACGGGCTGTTCATCGGCCGCTCCGCCTGGGAGCCGGACGGCTATCTCGGCATCGTGGCCCAGGTCCTGGCCGGCCCCGGCGGGTGACGGGCCGGCCCTCGCCGCTCAGCCTTCCAGGCGCCGCCGGGCCTCCGCGGCCGTCGCGCCGAACGGGGCGTCGCCGAACACCTTGGGCGGGGTCGCGACGATCGCCTCGGCACCCAGCACCAGTTCCTCGTCGGCCGCGTCGGCGGTCTCGGGCAGCATGTCGGGTGCAAGGTCGCCCGCGGTGCCCAGATCGAGCGGCTCGTCGTCCGCCTGCGCGGCGGGGTCAGCGTCGGCTTGCAC
>CAXTFP010000282.1:0-5001 GCA_964243135.1 uncultured Lichenihabitans sp. | reverse complement strand
GGACCGGCCTGTGCGCGGGCGCCCTGGCGGTCTTCGCCCTGTCGGCCGGCGACCTGCAGACCCCGAACTTCCTCGGCGGCCCCACGGGCGCGACGGCCCTGGCCTCGATCGACAACTTCTTCGGGACGGCCTTCGACTGGCCCACGGCCTCGGCGCTGGCCCTGGCGCTTCTGCTCGCCCTCGCGGCCCCGGCGGCCCTGCTGGCCGTCCTGATCCTGCGCGTCGGGGGCGGCCCCGTCCGGGTGCGGCCGTGACGCGTCGGGCCGCGATCGTCCTGGCCTCGGCCGCGGCGTTCCTCTACCTGCCCATCGGGGTCCTGGCGGTCTTCTCGTTCAACGCGTCCAGGCTCATGGCCTTCCCACTGTCGGGCTTTACGCTCGAATGGTACCGCTCGCTCGCCGGCAACGCCAAATTCCAGGGCGGTTTCGTCACGAGCTTCCTGGTCGCCCAGCCGGTCGGCGTCCTGAGTGCCGCGCTCGGCCTCGGCGCCGCGCTCGCGCTGGTGTCGGCACGCCGCCCCGCCCGGCTGTGCCTGGCGGCGCTGCTGCTCGTCCCCTTCCTGGTGCCCAAGACGGTGCTGTCCATCGCCCAGTCGATAGTGCTGGCCCGGTTCGGCCTCGACCGCGGTGCGGTCACGCTGGTCACGGCGCAGACGATCGTGGCGGTTCCGTTCACGACGGCGATCATCGCGTCGGTCCTGGCGCAACTCGATCCCCGGCTCGAAGAGGCGGCGCGCGACCTCGGCGCCACACCGTGGATCTGCTTTCGCCGCATCACCTGGCCCCAGATCAAGCCGGCCGTGACGGCGGCCTATTCGGTCGGCGTGATCCTGTCGCTCGCCGATCTCACGATCGGCCTCTACCTCGCGGGCCGCACCCAGCCCCTGTCCCTCATCGTGGCGTCCGAGTTCCGCCGCGAGCTCAGCCCCGACCTCAACGCCATGCAGGTGTCGGTCCTGGCGCTCACGGCCCTCATCGTGGTCCTGACCGAGGGCTACGAGCGGCTCCGCGCCGCCCGCCGGCGCAGGATCGCGACCCGCTCCCCTTCCCTCGCCCGAACGGAACGCACCGCGTGAACGCCACCGCCGCCTCGGCCCTCGCCGCCCAAGCCCGCGCCGAGCTCGCGTCGCTGAGCTATCCCGCCGTGTCCTGGGTCACGCCGGGCACCATGCCGGACGGCGCGCCGGTCCACGCGACGATCGTCGTGGGCGCGGGGCAGTCGGGCATCGCCATCGCGGCGGCGCTGCGGCGCGAAGGGGTGGCGGACGTCGTCGTGCTGGACGGCGCGCCGGCCGGGCGGGAGGGCGTGTGGGACACCTTCGCGCGCATGGAGGAACTCCGCACCCCGAAGGGGTTGAACGGCATGGAGTTCGGCTGCCCGAGCCTGTCCGTGCGGGCTTGGTACACGGCGCACCACGGCGCCGCCGCCTGGGACGCCCTCGACCGCATCCCCCGCAAGGCCTGGGCGGGCTACCTCGCCTGGTACCGGTCGACCCTCGATCTCCCCGTCGAGAGCGACACGTTCGTGACCGACATCCGCGATGCGCAGGCCGGTGCGCTCGCGGTCGTCACCCGCACGCCGGCGGGATCGCGCACGCGCTACGCCCGCACGGTCGTGGTCGCGTCGGGCTACGATGGCGCCGGCGGGTGGGCGGTCCCGGCCTTCATCCGCGATGCCCTGCCGCGCTCCCGCTACGACCACACCAACGGTTCCGTCGACTTCGGACGGCTGCGGGGCGCCCGGGTGGCGGTGCTCGGCCACGGCGCTTCGGCCTTCGACAACGCCAATGCCGCCCTGGAGGCCGGCGCCGCACGGGTTGACCTGTGCTTCCGCCGCGCCCGGCTTCCGCGCGTCAATCCCTACCGGCACATCGAGAGCGCCGGCATGATGACCCACTATCCCGCACTCGATCCCGCGATCCGCTGGCAGATCGCGCGGCACATCCGCCTCGTCGACCAGCCGCCGCCCCGCCGGACCTTCGAGCGCGCCCTGGCGGATCCGCGCTTCCATCTCCATCCCGCGAGCCCCTGGCGCAGCGTCGCCATGGCGGGCGGTTCCATCGCGGTCGACATGCCGCGCGGCACGCTCGGATGCGACCATCTCCTCTGCGCGACGGGTGCTGAGGTCGATCTCGCGTCGCGGCCCGAACTGTCGTCCCTCGCGCCGCGCGTGGCGCTCTGGCGGCACCGCCATGTGCCCACGCCCGACAGCGAGGACGACCGGCTCGGCGGCTACCCGTTCCTCGACGGCGACTTCAGCTTCATGCCGCGCCACGCGGGCGCGAGCTGGGTCGCGCGGGTGTTCTGCTTCAACGGCGCGAGCGGGGTCAGCCACGGGCTGCACGCCACGTCGATCAGCGGCCACCGCCACGCGATGCCGCGGCTCGTGCGGGGCGTGACGAGCCGGCTGTTCGAGGGCGAAGCCGGGCATGTCCTCGCGCGCCTCGCCGCCTATGCGGACGTCGACCTCGCCCTGCCGGAGGATTTCGAGGATCGCCATCACGGCCACGCCCACCTCGCCGCGGTCCCGGTCGATGCCCTGTGAGGCACGGGGATCGCGGCCGGCCCCGATCAGGCGCTGGCGTTGACGCCGAGCGGATCGCCTTGCCCGGGCTCACGGTGCTCGTCCGCCACCTGGCGCAGCGCCGCATCGACCGCCTCGGCGAAGCGCGCGCCCGCGACGGGCAGGATGCGGGCGGCCTTGACGATCAGCGCGACGGTTTCGCTCGGAAAGGCGCGGGCTTCGAACGGCACGAAGACGACGTCCCCCCGCCGGATCTCCCCCGCGATGCCGATGCGGGAGCGCACGCCGATGCCGATCCTGGCCTTGATCATCGCCGTCATGGTCTCGAACGAGTTGGTTTCGAGGCGCCGCGCGAACAGGAGCTCGGCGTCGCCCCCCAGTTGGGCGTTGAAGAGCCGTCGGGTCGAGAACCCGCCGTCGGGGACGATCAAGGTTTCGCCGAACAGGTCCGAGAGGTTGATCTCGGCCCGTGCCGCCAGGGGGTGAGCCGGATGCATGACGGCGCCGATCGCGACCGTCGCCTGGCTGCGGCGCTTGATCCGCGCCTCGCCGGCCGGGCTGAACGCGATGCCGAGATCCGCCTCGCCCTCCGCCACGGCCGCGACGACGTCCTGCATGTCGCGCACGCAGACGGAGAAGTCCACGTGCCGGTGAGTCTGCCGGAAGGACTGGATGACCCCCGGCAGGAAGTCCTTGCCGATGCCCTCCTCGCAGGCCACCACGACGTGGCCGCGCCGCGCGCCGCGCAGGTCGTTGATCTCCGCGATGGTCTGATCGAGGTCCGCCTGGCTCTTCAGGACCCAGCGATAGAACAGCTCTCCCGCGGCGGTGAGCTTCAAGCCCTTGCTGCTCCGCTCGAACAACGGCGTGGTCAACTGCTCCTCGAGCTTGATGATCTGACGGTTGATCGCCGACGGCGCGATGTTGATCTGCTCGGCCGCCTTGCGGATCGACCGCGCCTGCACGGTTTCCCGGAAATACCGCAGGGCGATCCAGTGGAAATGCATCGGCATCGGCGAAGCCCTCTCGGTCGATGAGGGGAGCAGCAACGCTCATGCCAGACGAGCAGCGGAGTTCCAGCATGGACCGTGACGCCGGCCC
This sequence comes from uncultured Lichenihabitans sp., assembly GCA_964243135.1. Lineage (GTDB taxonomy): Bacteria > Pseudomonadota > Alphaproteobacteria > Rhizobiales > Beijerinckiaceae > Lichenihabitans. The sequence goes on along the minus strand of CAXTFP010000282.1, from coordinate 1,377 downwards.
CGACGATCCCGGCCACATGCGTTTCCTGCGGCGCAGCTTCGACGTCGCGCGTGCCGCACGGGCGGCCGGCCACCACCCTTTCGGCGCCATCCTGGTCGGACCGGACGGCGCGGTGCTGATGGAGCAGGGCAACGGCGTCGCGGATGGACGCGACATGACGGCCCACGCCGAGCGCGTCCTGATGACCCGCGCGTCCCAGGCCCATCCCCCCGCGTTCCTGGCCCGCTGCACCCTGTATACGTCGGCCGAACCCTGCGCCATGTGCGCCGGCGCGGCCTACTGGTCGGGCATCGGCCGCGTCGTCTACGGCATCGGGGAAAGCGACCTCAAGAGGCTCACCGGAGACAATCCCGAGAATCCGACCCTCGACCTCCCGTGCCGAACGGTCTTCGCGGCCGGGCAACGCGTCGTCGAGGTGATCGGCCCTCTTCTCGTCGAAGAGGCGACGACCTTGCACGAGGGTTTTTGGAGGTCCGAATCAGATCCGCTGGACGATCCCCTGGTTGATGCGGGACGGTATAGCGGGCCGGCAGACGGTCCTTAGGCTGGCGGAAGGGCGGCGGCATCGCTCCGCACGATCACGTCGGCCGGGCGGCTGTTCGCTAGGACGAGCCTCACGTTGGGGAGGTCGTTCTCCTCCAGCTTGGCCGTGATCGCGGCCGGGTCGTGGCCGAAACCCTGCCAGCGGGCCGTCAGGCGGGCCGTGAGCTCGTCTTCGCCGGCCTCGATCATGACGGTGAGGTCGAAGAGGGGACCGAGATCCCGCCACGCCGGCTCGTTCAGGAGCAGGTAATTGCCCTCCGCCAGGATGACGCGGGTCGACCCCGCGAGGACGCGCGCGCCGGCACGCGCGATCTCGATCGAGCGGTCGAAGACTGGGACGGCCACGTCCCTGCCGTCATCCTTGTGCAGGCGCTCCAGCATGACGCGAAAGCCGTCGACGTCGAAGGTATGTGGCGCTCCCTTGCGCGATCGATGCCCGCGCGCATGGAGCACCATGTCGTCGAAATGATACCCGTCCATCATCAGGATGTCGGAATAGCCGGGCCGGACGGCGTTGATCCGCTCCTTCAGATCTTCAGTGAGGGTCGACTTGCCGGAGCCGGGGCATCCCGCGATGGCGATGAACCGACGCGCTTCTCCCGCCCCGGCGAAAATCGCCTCGACGAGAGCTTCTACCGTCAGGTACTTGGACACTTCATCGATCTCCAGCGAACAAGTGTCTATCAATACAGGTAGCGGCAACCCCACTTGCATCGCCGACCGCTATCAATTGAGCGACTTGGCTTGAGAGAGGGCCTTCGTTGAACCGAGCCGACACTCCTATGCCACCCTCGCGACGTGGGAGCAATTCGGTTCAGGTCCGACCATACAGCG
>CAXTFP010000281.1:0-5003 GCA_964243135.1 uncultured Lichenihabitans sp. | reverse complement strand
GGTCGTCCCGACGCCACCCCCGGCTCCCAAGCCTGCGCCGCCCGCGCCGGTGCCGCCGGAGCGCGACCCCGACGCCGAGGTGATCAAGCCCGCGCCCCCGCCGCCTCCGAAGCCCGTGCCGAAGCCGCCCGAGCCGCCGAAGCACGTCGAGGCGAAGCCCCCGCCGCCCAAACCCGTGCCGAAGCCGCCCGAGCCCCCCAAACTGGCCGAGACCAAGCCGCCGCCGAAGCCGCACCCGGTCGAGAAGCCGCGTCCGCCCGAGAAGACGGAGCCCGATCAGTTGGCGAAGCTGCTCGACGCGGCGCCGGCCGAGCCGACGCCCGCCCCGCCCCACCCCGTCCACAAGGTGGCCCACGCGAAGCCGACCCCGGCGCCTCAGCACGCGGCCGCCGCGGAGGGCACGGCGGAGCCGACGGAGCAGCGCTTCGATCCGACCGACATCTCCCGGATGCTGAACGCCGAGCCCGCCGGGGCGCCGCCCTCGACGGGGCGGACGGCCAGCAGGACGGCGTCGCGCGGCGCCGCCTCGGGCACCGCGGCCAAGATGTCGCCGACCCAGTCGGACGCGCTCGACGGGCTCTTGGCCGACCAGTTCAAGCAGTGCTGGAGCTACCTCGGCCTCGACCACGGGCGCTACATCCCGGAGATCAAGGTGAGCTACGCCGAGGACGGGTCGCTGCTGAACGAGCCGGTGCTGCTGAACAGGCCGGCCGACCCCAACGCGCGGAGCCTGGCGGAGAGCGCCATGCGGGCCGTGCGGCAGTGCAACCCGCTGCACATCCCGGCCCAGTTCTCGCCCTTCTACGACCAATGGCGCAGCCGCATCCTGCGCTTCGACCCGGCCGAGATGTCCGGGTGAGCGCTTCACGACGGGGCCGGCTTGGGTGAATTCTTAACCGACCCCGGCCATCCCTGCGCCACGACATTCGAGGAGCGCTCGCCGATGATCCGCCTCAACCGCCGCGCCTTCCTGGCCTCCTCTGCCCTCGCGGCGATCGGGGGCACGCTGCCGGCCATCCCGGCGCGGGCCGAGGACCGCTACCTCGACATCCGCCCCGGCGGGAACTTCACGCCCGTCACGGTGGCGGTGGCGCCCTTCGCGGGCGAGGGCGGGGACGCCGCCAAGGTGGCGGGGATCATCACCAACGACTTCAAGCGCTCGGTCTACCTGAAGCCCCTCGACGGCCCCCAGCCCGCCGTCGATCCCGACGCCCCCGCCCTGGAGAGCTACAAGGCGGCCGGCGCGCAGTTCCTCGTCACCGGCCGGGTGGACCGCGGCGGCGGGCGCCTCAACACCGACTTCCGGCTGTTCGAGACGGGCTCGGGCCAGCAGGTGGCGGGCCAGCACTACGCGACCGAGCTGTCGAACAGCCGGCGCGTCGCCCACATCGTCGCGGACGCCGTCTTCACCCGCATCACGGGCGAGAAGGGCTTCTTCGACTCCCGCGTGGTCTACGTCGACGAGAGCGGCTCGGCCGAGCGCCGCCGCAAGCGCCTCGCCATCATCGACCAGGACGGCGGCAACATCCACTACCTCACCCGCGGCGACAACCTCGTGGTGACGCCCCGCTTCTCGCCCTCCGCCCAGGAGGTCGCCTACATGTCGTTCGGCGACGCGGACCCGCAGGTGCTGGTGCTCAACGTCGAGACCGGCCAGAAGCAGAGCGTCGGCAACTTCCCCGGCATGACCTTCTCGCCGCGCTTCTCGCCCGACGGCCGCAAGGTCGTCATGTCGCTGTCCGAGGGGGCGAGCTCCAACCTCTACGCCATGGCGATCGGCGGCGGCGACCCCCGCCAGCTCACCGACGACAGCTCGATCGACACCTCGCCCTGCTACTCGCCGGACGGCGGCCAGATCGTCTTCGAGTCGGACCGCGGCGGCACGCAGCAGATCTACGTCATGGGGTCAGGGGGCGGCGGGGCCAAGCGCATCTCCTTCGGGGAAGGCCGCTACTCCACCCCGGTCTGGTCGCCCAAGGGCGACTACATCGCCTTCACCAAGCAGTCGGGCGGCCAGTTCGGCATCGGCATCATGAAGCCGGACGGCTCGGGCGAGAAGATCCTCACCGAGGGCTTCCACAACGAGGGTCCGACCTGGGCGCCGAACGGCCTCTACCTCATGTTCTTCCGCGACGCCGGCAACGGCGCGACCGCGAAGATCTTCATGACGGACCTGTTCGGCCGCGGCGAGTTCCCCGTGCCGACGCCGGGCGGCGCCTCGGACCCCGCCTGGGGGCCGCTGCTGGGCTGAGGCTTCAAGCGAGAGGCCGAAGGGCCGGGGCGACGCTCGAAGACCAGCGTCAGTCGTCCCTGGCAGACGCCGCGGCTCCGGGCGAACGGCCGCCCGCGGGCCAGCAGAGCGGATCGCGCCACCCCGTCGAAACCGGGCTTGACCCCGGCATTCGGGGCGGCACAACGTTTCCATGAGTCGAAACTCATGCTGCGGAGCGCGGCGCGTCTTCGGCTGATCTCCCGCCCGCGCGAGGAAGCGGGTCAAACGGAAGGGCCGATGCTGAGGTCACTGCTCGAACGCATCATCCGCCACGGCCGGCTGACGGTCGTGACCCCGCTCGGCACCGTCGCGGCCGGCCGGCTCGGCGGGGATCACCCGGCCGCCCGGCTCGACGTGAGGGTCCGCGTCCGCCGGGCCGCCACGGTGCTGAAGATCGCCGCCAACCCGGACCTCTACTTCGGCGAAGCCTACATGGACGGCGACCTCGTGGTGGAGCGGGGCAGCTTTCGCGACTTCATGGAACTGCTCGGTCACAACATCGCCGTGCTCGGGGCCGACCCGAACCCGAAGGTGGGGCAATGGGCCTCCAAGATCGTCGGCGCCCTCTCGGCCCGCAACGACCCCAAGAGGGCGAGGGCCAATATCGCCCACCACTACGACCTGTCGGGCGAGCTGTACCGGACCTTCCTCGACGGGGACATGCAGTATTCCTGCGCCTATTTCCGCGATCCTGGCGACGGCATCGAGGCCGCGCAGGTGGCCAAGAAGCAGCATATCGCGGCCAAGCTGCTGCTGGAGCCCGGCCAGCGCGTGCTCGACATCGGCTGCGGCTGGGGCGGGCTGGCGCTGAGCATCGCCCGCGCGGCCGACGTCACCGTGCTGGGCATCACCCTGTCGAAGGAGCAGCTCGCCGTGGCGCGCGGCCGGGCGCGGGACGAGGGGCTGGAGGACCGCGTCCGCTTCGAGCTGATCGACTACCGCCTGCTCGACGGCCAGTTCGACCGCATCGTCTCGATCGGCATGTTCGAGCACGTGGGCGTGCCGAACTATGAAAGCTACTTCGGCGCCATCAAGCGCCTGCTCGTGCCCTCCGGCATCGCGTTGGTCCACTCCATCGGCAAGATGTACGGCCCGGCGCCGACCAGCACCTGGATCCTGAAGTACATCTTCCCCGGCGGCTACGTGCCGGCCCTGTCCGAGGTGATGCCGGCGATCGAGCGCCAGGCGCTCTGGATCAACGACCTCGAAATCCTGCGCCTGCATTACGCCGAGACGCTGCGGCTGTGGCGCGAGCGCTTCGAGGCGCGCTGGCCGAGCCTGTCGGACCGCTACGACGAGCGCTTCCGCCGCATGTGGGAGTTCTACCTCGTGGGCAGCGAGATCTCGTTCCGCTATTTCGGCTTCATGGTGTTCCAGATCCAGCTCGCCAGGGCGGTCGACGCGGCGCCGCTGACGCGCGACTACATCGTCGAGGCCGAACGGGCCCTGCGGGGGGCGGCCGAGGTGCCGGCCAATGCAGCGGCGGCCGAATAGGAGCCGCGGGCTGTGATCGCCGCGCCACAGGCCGTCCCGAACCGGCACGGACGCCGCATTGGAGCCATCAACCCGCCATCAACCATGGCGCTTGTCGCGCTCCATTGCGCCGCACCCCTTCAACTCCCCGCTAAGGTTGATGGAACCTTCGTTTAACGGTCGAAGGCTATCACGAGGGGAACGCCGGCAGGCTGTCGCACGAGGATCACTGGCATGACGCTTCTCCACTCCGCCCGCGCGCTCGGGTTGGTCGCCGTCGCGGTGGCGGGCCTCGCGGTCGCGGGCTGCGCCAAGGATCCGGCGGAGGCCGTGGGCGCCTTCGGCAACGGCGCGGGCCGCTTCGGCGCCAACGGCGCGGGCGGCAGCGGCGGATCCTCGGCGCCGGGCAGCGTGGGGGACTTCGCCAACAACGTCGGCGACCGCGTGTTCTTCGACACCGACCAGACCGACCTGTCCGCGACCGCCCAGGCGACGCTCGACAAGCAGGCCCGCTGGCTGGCCCAGTACCCGCGCTACGCCTTCAGCGTGGAGGGCAACGCCGACGAGCGCGGCACCCGCGAGTACAATTTCGCGCTCGGCGCCCAGCGCTCCGAGGCCGTGAAGCAGTATCTGGTGGCGCGCGGCGTGTCGGCCGGCCGCATCAAGACCATCAGCTACGGCAAGGAGCGCCCCGTCGCGGTCTGCAACGACATCTCCTGCTGGTCGCAGAACCGCCGCGCCGTCACGGTGCTGAAGGGCGGGGAGTCGTGAGGCACCCCGTCCCCCGGGCGAAGGCCCCTGCCGCCCCGCGCGCATCGCGGCTATAAGCCCGGGGTCGTCGATCGCCCGGGCCGCCCTCGCGGCCTCGGCCGCGGGGGAGCCCCATGAGATACAGCCTTCGATCCCTGTCGGCCCCGGTGCTGGGCGCGGCCTGCGCGGCCCTGATCGCCACGGCCGCCGTGCCGGCCTCGGCGGGCGGACGAGCCGATGCCCCGATCGTGCTGGCGCAGGACGACCCCGACCAGGCGCCGGACGCCCCCAGCACCGCTGCCCTTCTCGTGCGGGTCGACCGGCTCGAGAACAAGCTCCGCACGCTGACCGGGCAGATCGAGCAGCTCCAGTTCCAGAACAAGCGGCTGGAGGACGCCCTGCGCAAGATGCAGCAGGACGTCGACTTCCGCTTCCAGGACCTCAATCGCGCGCCGGTCGCCCCGGGCGGCAAGCCGCCGCTGCAGCGCCGCGGCGACCTCGGCGACGC
>CAXTFP010000280.1:0-5010 GCA_964243135.1 uncultured Lichenihabitans sp. | reverse complement strand
GAGGGCACGCCAGACGCGGCCTTCACGGCCGGGCCGGACGGGTACGGCTTCGTCCGGCCGGCGCTCGGCGACGCGCGCGGGTTGGAGGCCGTAAGATACGAGATCCGGCGCTCGGCGGCGGGCCGCGCGCTGGTGCGCCGCAGCCGCGCCTTCGGCCCCGCGGCTTTCGGGCGCGCCGTCGGCGGCGCGAGCGCGACGCTGAGCGACGGCCCGTTCCGGTTTCGGCTGGTCGAGGTCGGGCGCGACGGGGCGCGGCGGCGCGGCTGGTCTCCGTCGGATGGCATGCCGGCCGGCGTCGAACTGTCGGCCGAGACCGACGACCGGCGGCGCGCGCCGGTGCCGGCCGCCCCGGTCTTCCTGCCGATCGTGGCGCGATCCCCCGCGGCCGGTGTGGCGAAGCCCGGCACCCCTTGAGCGACACTCCGTTCGATCCGGTTCAGATCCGCCGGATCGCCACGCGGTTGTCGTGGAACGCGGCCCCGCCGAGTGGGGGCGGCGCGTCGGCGCCGGTGAGCGTGTTGATGCCGCGGCCGTCCGGGTAGGACGCGTTGGGCCAGATCGATTCGGCGATCAGCACGCCTCGCCGCAGCCCGTCGAACAGCCGCGCGTGGAGCCGAACGGCGCCGCGCGGATTCGACAGTTCCACGGCGTCGCCGTCCGCGATGCCGAGCGGCGCGGCGTCGTCGGGGTGCACCATCACGGTGGGGCGCTCCTCCTTGGCGAGGCTCGTCGGGGCCTCGGTGAAGGAGGAGTTGAGGAAGTTGCGCGCCGGGCTGGTCGCCATGCGGAACGGGTGGTCGGCGTCGGCCTCCTCGGTCACGGCCCAGTGGTCCGGGAAGACCGGCATGGCCGAGGCGTCGGAGCCCCCGCCCGGCATGGCGGCCGCGGCGCCGGCCCAGTCGGGCCGGAAGCGGTAGCGGCCGTCCGGCCAACCGAACCCGTCGCGGAAATGCGCGCGGTCGGCGGTCGGCGCGCAGTCGATCCAGCGCGCCGCCTCCAGCTCGGCCAGCGTGCCGCGGCCCGAGGCCCGCAGCGTCTCGTCGATCAGCTCGCGCGGCGTGTGCGAGAAGGCGTCCCCCTCTACCCCGAGCCGCCGCGCCAAGCCGGTGATGACCTCGTGGTTCGACAGGCAGTCGCCCGGCGGCTCGATGAGCTTCGGCCCGAGCAGGATGTGGGTCTGGCCGCCGGCCTGATACAGGTCGTCGTGCTCGACGAACATGGTGGCGGGCAGGACGAGGTCGGCCATGCGGGCCGTGTCGGTCATCACCTGCTCGTGCACCACGGTGAACAGGTCCTCGCGGGCGAAGCCGCGCTTCACAGCCTCCTGGTCGGGCGCGACCGACAGCGGGTTGGTGTTCTGGATCAGCAGCGCCGTCACCGGCGGGCCGCCGCGCAGCGCCGCGGGGTCGCCGCCGAGCACCGCGCCGATGCGCGACTGGTCGAGGCTGCGGACCGTGGGATCGCGCAGGTCGAGCCCCTCGATGGCGCGCTTGTCCCAGCCGAAGATGCCGGAGTTGGAGTGAAGCGCTCCCCCGCCCTGGTACTGCCACGCCCCTAGCACCACCGGCAGCGACGACACGGCGTGCATATTGACGGCGCCGTTGCGCGAGCGGGCGAAGCCGTAGCCGATGCGGAAGAAGGCGCGCGGCCGCCGCCCGAGGAGATGCGCGAAGGCCACGATGTCGTCCGCCGGCACGCCGCAGATCGCCGAGGCCCATTCCGGCGTGCGGCTCGCGAGGTGGGCTTCGAACCCCGCGGTGTCGTCCGCGTAGCGTGCCATATAGGCGCGGTCGGCGTAGCCGTCGCGGAACAGGGCGTGCATCACCCCGCAGGCCAGGGCGCCGTCGGTGCCCGGCCGCACCAGCAGCTTCACGTCGGCTTGGCGCATCGTGGCGTTGTCGTAGACGTCGACCGCCACGATCGGCGCACCGCGCGCCTTCCGGGCCTTGATCGCGTGGGTCATGACGTTGACCTGCGTCACGACGGCGTTGGTGCCCCACAGCACGATGCAGTCGGAGTGCTCCATCTCGCGCGGGTCGACGCCCGTCATCCGGCCGTGGCCCGCCCTGTAGCCGGCCCAGGACAGGGCCGTGCAGATGGTGGAATACTGATCCGAGTAGCGCTTGGCATGGCGCAGGCGGTTGATGCCGTCGCGCTGAACGAGGCCCATGGTACCGGCATAATAGTAGGGCCATACGGCCTCGGCGCCGTGGCGCGCCTCCGCGGCCAGCAGGCCCTCGGCGGCGCGGTCCATCGCCTCGGCGATGCCGATCTCCCGGAACCGCCCCGAGCCCTTGGGGCCGTCGCGCAACAGGGCCCTGGTGAGCCGGTCCGGGTTGTGGACACGCTCGGCGTAGCGCGCCACCTTGGCGCAGATCACCCCCGCCGTGTAACTGTTGTCGGCCGCGCCGTAGAAGCGCCCGACCGTGCGGGCGTCCAGCACCTCGACCTCCAGCGCGCAGGTCGACGGGCAATCGTGCGGGCAGGCCGAAGCGCGGCGGAGGGGTTTCAGGGCAACGTTCAACGTATAGGTTCTCGGCGCGACCTTCGGGTGGTCCACAGCACCAGAAACCGGCAGGGTCGGCAAGCCCGCGAGGCGCCGCCCCGCGGGACCGGCCCGGCACCCAACGGGCCGATCCTGGCGACGGATTCATTGAAAATGGCGGGCCGCGACCTATGACGTGAGTCCGGGAGATCGGGGCCATTCTCGCCCGGCGGCGGTCACGCGCGCGACGCACGGATCCCCATGAACAAGCCGAAGCCCAAGGTGAGGAAGCAGGTCGCGGCCTTGCCGGTGCGGCTCGACGCCGAGGGGCGTACGCGGGTCCTGCTCATCACGTCGCGCGAGACGCAGCGCTTCATCGTGCCCAAGGGCTGGCCCATGAAGGGCCACAAGGATTATCGCGCCGCCGCCATCGAGGCCCAGGAGGAGGCTGGGATCATCGGCCGGGTCGGCAAGAAGCCGATCGGCAGTTACACCTATTGGAAACGCCGGGCCGACCATTTCGATCTGTGCCGCGTGCGGGTCTTCCTGCTCGACGTGGATCGGCAGTTGCCGGCCTGGCGCGAGAAGGGGCAGCGGCAGGGCGCCTGGTTCCTGGTGGACGACGCCGCGAACCTCGTCGACGAGGCCGGCCTCGTCGCGATCCTGCGCGGGCTCCACGACGTGTGGCCCCGCAAGGCGGGACGGAAGGGCACCGAGGGCCGGGCGCAGCTCCCGGCAAAGGGATGAGACGAGCGGCCGGAGTCGCCCCGCGTCACTCGTCGCGGTAGACGCGCTCGCGGCGCTCGTGCCGCTCCTGGGCTTCGACCGACAGGGTGGCGATGGGCCGGGCGTCGAGGCGGCGCAGGGCGATGGGGTCCCCCGTCTCCTCGCAGTAGCCGTAGGTCCCGTCGTCCAGCCGCGACAGCGCCGCATTGATCTTGGAGATCAGCTTGCGTTGCCGGTCCCGCGCCCGGAGCTCGATGGCGCGGTCCGTCTCGGAGGAGGCGCGGTCGGCGATGTCGGGGTGGTTCTCGTTGTCGCTCTGGAGGGTCGTCAGCGTTTCGCGGCTTTCCCGCAGCAGCTCGTCCCTCCAACCGATGAGCTTGCGCCGGAAATAGCTCCGGTGCCGTTCGCTCATGAAGGCTTCGTCCTCGGTCGGCCTGTACCCGGCCTCGATGGCATCAGACAGTGTCATGCGTGCCAAACTCCCAGCGCATAGCTGCACCACGCGGCGAGTGGTTGCCACGGCGGCCGGGCGGACGCAAGAGGGCGAGATGGGCCTTTGCCGTGCTGGGTTGCATCCCCCACGGGAATTTTTTGCACATGGGTTGCGAGGCCACATCCCAGCGGCGCGAGGCGCGCTAAGGAGGGGTTATGCCCTCGAAGAGGGGTACGCCCTCCGGGAGTTCGGCATGTCGTCCCATCGGCTGATCCTCATGCGCCACGCCAAGGCCGAAGCGGAGTCGGGCGCGGGCGACCACGCCCGCCCCCTGTCGCGGCGCGGCCGGGCCGAGGCCGCGGAGGCCGGCCGCCGGCTCGCCGCCCTGCTCCGCCCCGACCTCGTGCTGGCCTCCGACAGCGCCCGCACCCGCGCCACCGTCGAGGAGCTGTCCACGGCTTTCGCCCCCGCCCTGCCCCACAAGTTCACGCGGGAACTCTACGGCGTTTCCGCCGACGCTATCCTGGCGGAAGTGCGGGCGACGCCGCCCGAGGTGTCGGCCCTCCTCGTGGTCGGCCACAATCCGGGCATCGGCGACCTCGCCCGGCGCATCGCGGGTGACGGCGCTCCGGACGCCCTGGCGAGGCTCCGCGACGGCTTTCCCACCTCCTGTTTCGCGATCCTGACCCTCGACGGCGCCGGCTGGTCCGCGGTCGGCGGCACCGGCCGACTCGAATATCTGTTCCCCGCCGAGGAGCGGTCCGGACCTTGAGCCCGGTCCGGGCGCGCTGACGTGGGGCTCGAACCGCTCGGCCTGCTGATCGGGCTCCTGCTCGGCCAACCGGGCCTCGTCGGGTCTGCGCTGGCGCCCGATGTCACTTTCCACCCGCGCGAGCGCGCCGTCGGCGACTGGCGCTGGCAGGCCGCCACCAGCCTCGACGCCTCGCCCGGCACGCGGGCCGCCCTGCTGCTCGGGCGGGATCCCGGCGTCGTGACGCGCTGCGTGCGGCTGAACAACTACTGGTGCATCAAGCGCGGCGGCTGGTCGGGCGAGATCGCCGCCGACACCGAGGGCCACGTCGCCTTCGTGTCGGCCTTCGAGGGCGCCACGGTGGCGGCCCTGCTGCTGCGGCGATATTACGTCGACTACGGCCGCCATTCCGCGCTCGCCATCGTGTCGCGCTGGGCACCCGCCTCCTGCGGCGGCCCGTCCGCCCCGGTGAGGCCGGCTTCGGGCGGGCTCGCACCGCGGGGGATCGGCCGCACGCTGCGGGCGCGCTGGTCATCTGCGCACGGCCATCGCGTCGCCGGGCCGGCGCGCGGTAGGGGCCGCGCCCATGGATTACCTGCTGACTTGGCGAATGGC
>CAXTFP010000279.1:0-5024 GCA_964243135.1 uncultured Lichenihabitans sp. | reverse complement strand
TGATCCAGGAGGAGTTCGGCGACGGCATCATGTCGGCCATCGACTTCAACATGACCATGGAACGCGAGCCCAACAACAAGGGCGACCGCGTGAAGCTGAACATGTCGGGCAAGTTCCTGCCCTACAAATATTACGGCAACGAGGACGGCGTGCCGGATTACGGCTTCAAGGAAAGCTGAGGGCGCGGGCGCGGGAGGACGCGATGGGGCGACTGTCGACGCATGTGCTGGACACGGCGCGCGGCCGCCCCGCGGCCGGCATCCCGGTCACGTTGCACCGCCTCGGGCCGGGCGGGGAGCGGGTGGCGGTGGCCGAGACCGTGACCAACGGCGACGGGCGCACGGACGCACCGCTGATGGCGGGCGACGCCTTCGCGCCCGGCACCTACGAGCTGACCTTCATGGTCGGGCCCTACCTCGCGGGCTTCGATCCGGGCGGCCCCACGCCCTTCCTGGACGCCGTGCCGTTGCGCTTCACCATCACGGAGGCGGACGGCCACTACCACGTGCCGCTCCTCGTCTCGCCCTGGAGCTACTCGACCTATCGGGGATCCTGACGGGAATGGCCGAGCTCTACCCCCGCGACCTCGTCGGCTACGGCCAGCACCCCCCTCACCCGCGCTGGCCCGGGAACGCGCGGGTCTGCCTGCAGTTCGTCATCAACTACGAGGAGGGCGGCGAGAACAACGTCCTGCACGGCGACGCCGCCTCCGAGGCCTTCCTGTCCGAGATCGTTGGCGCCCAGCCCTGGCCGGGGCAGCGGCACGCCAACATGGAGTCGATCTACGAATACGGCTCGCGCGCCGGCTACTGGCGCCTGCACCGCCTGTTCACCGCGCGGAACATGCCCGTCACGGTCTACGCCGTGGCTTCCGCGCTGGGGCGCTACCCCGGCATCGTGGAGTCGATGCAGCGCGCGGGCTGGGAGATCGCCACCCACGGCCTGAAATGGATCGACTACCGCGACCACGCGCCCGAGGCCGAGCGGGCCGACATCGACGCGGCGGTCCGCCTGCAGACGGACCTCACGGGTGAGCGGCCGCTCGGGCTCTACCAGGGGCGCAGCTCGATCAACACGCTGGCGCTCGGGTGCGAGGAGGGCGGGTTCCTCTACCTCGCCGACGCTTACGCCGATGAGCTCCCGTACTGGATGGAGGGCGCGCGCGGCCCTCAGCTCGTGGTGCCCTACACGCTTGACTGCAACGACATGCGGTTCGCCACCCCGCAGGGGTTCAACAGCGGCGACCAGTTCTTCACCTACCTGAAGGACAGTTTCGACACGCTCTACGCCGAGGGCGCCGAGGCTCCGAAGATGCTGTCGATCGGGCTGCACTGCCGCCTCGTCGGCCGCCCCGGCCGCGCCGCGGCCCTGGCGCGCTTCCTCGACTACGTCCAGTCGCACGACCGAGTTTGGGTGGCGCGACGGATCGACATCGCCCGCCACTGGATCCGCACCCATCCCCCTCAGGGTGGCTATCGGCCGAGTCGCATGGGGGAGGCGCTGTTCGTCGAGGTCTTCGGCGGGATCTTCGAGCACACGCCCGGCATCGCCGAGGCTGCCCACCGCTCGGGCCTCACGGGGGCCGAGGACAGCGCCGAGGGGCTCCATGCGGCGCTGCTGGCCGTCCTCTATGGCCTGACGGCCGAGCAGAAACGTGCCCTGCTCGACGCTCACCCCGACCTCGCGGGGCGGCTGGCCCTGACGCAGGGCCTCACGGCCGAGTCGAGCGGCGAGCAGGTCGGGGCGGGGCTGGACCGGCTTTCGGCCGATGAGGTGTCGCGCTTCACGGCCCTGAACGATCGCTATAGGAGCCGCTTCGGGTTTCCCTTCATCATGGCGGTCAAGGGCCGCTCGAAGGGCGAGATCCTGGCGGCCTTCGAGCGCCGCCTGGAGAACGAAGGTGAGGCGGAGTTCGCAACCGCCTTGGCCGAGGTGGAGCGCATCGCCCTGCTCCGCCTGAGGGACCGGCTCCCCGCGCGGGGTTGACCCCGGTCGCCCCTCCCCGGCGGCGCGACGGCCGCCGGGGAGGCGTCGCGTCAGAGAACGCGGCGCAGGAAGCGGCGGATCGGAGCGGGACGGCGGTACACGAAGGGTCGGCGATAGACGAAGGGGCGACGGTAGCCGTAACCGCGACGGAAGCCGTTGCCCCGACGGTAGTACTGGACCTGCTCGACCTCGCCTGAGGCGGCGGACTCGGCGGCGACCGGCGCGAGCCCGGCGACCGGCATGGCGGCTGCGGGCTCGGCGGCGAGGGACGTCGCGCCGAGCGCGAGGGCTCCGAGGAGGGCGAAGGTGATGGGACGGGACAAGGGCAAGACTCCGTTGCGTGTGCCCGGATCTAACCTGCCGCGCGTGGCGTGGGTTCCCTCACGTCGCCCCGGCGGGCGCGCCGTCACTATTCTCAGTGAACGTCGTTGCCCACGAACCAGGCGCGCGAGGGCGCGTGCCCCTGTCCTACGGCGTCCTCGTAATAGGTCGTGATCGACTCGACGGCCCGCGACAGCGCGATGTGCGGCCCGGGGTGGTGGTGGACGGCCGGCACGTGGGCGGCGTCCTGCACGGGCGTGCGGATGTGGTGGCTCTGCTCGAAGAAGTAGCGGCCGTCGTCCGTCTCGTAGATGCGGATCGACACGCGGAAGCGCTCGGACTCCACCTCGAAGAAGAGATGATATTCGGAGAAAAACTTGTGGAAAGCGACGATCCGCGGGTGCTGAAGGGCCTGCAGTTCGAGGTTGGACATCATCGGCGGCCTCTCGTCGGTGCGCCATCCTTCCACAATCGCCGCGCGATGAGAAGCCGCGCAGCGGTGCTTTCCCCCGTGGCGGTCGTCAGGTCTTAAGGCGGTATCCGGTGCGGAAGATCCAGGCGATGAGCCCGGCGCAGAGCAGCAGGATGGCGACCGTCATGCCGAAGCTGACCCCCGGCGCCACGTCGGCCCGGTCGAGGAAGCTCCAGCGGAAGCCGTTGACGAGATAGACGACCGGGTTGAGGTAGGCGGCCTCCCGCCAGGGATGGGGCAGGCTCTCGATGGAATAGAAGCTGCCGCCCAGAAAGGTGAGCGGCGTCACCACCAGCAGCGGCACGACCTGGAGCTTCTCGAAGCCGTCGGCCCAGATGCCGATGACGAAGCCGAACAGGCTGAAGGTGACGGAGGTCAGCACCAGGGCGACCAGCATCCAGGCCGGATGCGCGACGTGGAGCGGCACGAACAGGGCCGAGGTGGCGATGATGATCAGCCCCAGGACGATCGACTTCGTGGCCGCCGCCCCCACGTAGCCCGCGACGATCTCCAGGGGCGAGATCGGGGCCGACAGGATCTCGTAGATCGTGCCGGTGAAGCGGGGGAAGTAGATGCCGAACGACGCGTTGGCGATGCTCTGGGTCAGCAACGACAGCATCACGAGCCCCGGCACGATGAACGAGCCGTAGTTCACGCCGTCGATCGCCTGGATGCGCGAGCCCAGCGCCGCGCCGAAGACCACGAAGTAGAGCGAGGTTGAGAGCACGGGCGACACGATGCTCTGCGACAGGGTGCGCAGCGTGCGGGCCATCTCGAAACGGTAGATCGCCGCGACGGCGGGGCCGTTCACGCGCGCGGTCCCCGCGAGGCTCGGCCGCCTGTGAGCATCTGAGCGGCTAGTAGGTTTCGCTCTTCTCCCCTCCGGGGAGAAGGGCGGCAACGCCCAGCGTCGCTGACATCGTAGCCCGACATACGAGAGATCAGAATCGGGATATCCAACATCACGCGTCCTCCAGACGCGCGGGGGCCGGAGCCGGTGCGGGCGGCACCTCCGCGGGCGCGCGAACGAGGTCCACGAAGATGTCCTCCAGGGTGTTTTGGCTGGTGGTGACGTCGCGCACCGCGAGGCCGGCGGCGGCGAGGTCCGCCATCAGCGCGCGGATGTCGGCTTGGCCCTCGGCGGAAGGCTCGTAGGTGTAGACGAGCTGCCGCCCCTCCTCCATCACCTTCAACCGGTGCCGGGCCAGCGCGTCGGGCAGCGCTGGCACGGGCGAGGCGAGGTCGAGGATGAGGCGCTTGCGGCCGAGCTTGCGCATCAGCGCGGCCTTGTCCTCGACGAGGATCAGCTCCCCGCCGCGGATCACGCCGACGCGGTCGGCCATCTCCTCGGCTTCCTCGATATAGTGGGTCGTGAGGATGATCGTGACGCCGTCGTCGCGCAGCGCGCGGACGAGCCGCCACATGTCGCGGCGGAGTTCCACGTCGACGCCGGCCGTGGGCTCGTCGAGGAACAGCAGGCGCGGCTCGTGCGACAGCGCCTTGGCGATGAGCACCCGGCGCTTCATGCCGCCCGACAGCGTCATCAGCTTGGAGTCGCGCTTGTCCCACAGCGACAGGTCGCGCAGCACCTTCTCGATATGGGCCGGGTTGCGGCGCCGCCCGAAGAGGCCGCGGCTGAACGTGACCGTGTCCCACACGGTCTCGAAGGCGTCGGTGGTGAGTTCCTGCGGCACGAGCCCGACCATGCCGCGCGCCGCGCGATAGCCGGTCGCGATATCGTGCCCGCCGATCGTCACGCGCCCGCCGGTCGGCCGGACGAGGCCGCAGGCGATGGAGATCAGCGTCGTCTTGCCGGCCCCGTTGGGGCCGAGCAGGGCGAAGATCTCGCCCTCGGGGATGTCGAGGTCGACGCCCTTCAGCGCCTGGAAGCCCGTCGCGTAGGTCTTGGTGAGCTGGGCGACGGATAGGATGGGCTGCATGGAGCGCTGGTAGCCGATCCCGGCGGTCCGCGCCACCTCGCGGCTCAGCCGCGCGCCTCGGGCAGGTTCGCCGGCGTCGAGAAGCGGAACGACACGTCGGGCCGGCGCGCCGACACGTTGCCCAGGCTCAACATGGCTGTGCGCAGCGTCGCGCTGCCGAGCAGCGTCGCGATCCCGGCCGCGGTCGACAGGGCGCGCGGCCGGCGCCGCATCAGGCTCGACGCCGCGAGGAGCCCCAGCGGCAGCGCCACGCCGAGCCCCGTCGCCCCGACGGTCTCGACCCGCCCCGCGGCGCTGTCGTAGGC
>CAXTFP010000278.1:0-5025 GCA_964243135.1 uncultured Lichenihabitans sp. | reverse complement strand
AGGGGCCGGCCGGCCCCACCGTCTTCGCGGCCGCGAGCCTGAAGAACGCCATGGACGACGTCGGCGGTCGCTGGGCCGCCGCGGGCCACCCGGCGCCGAAGCTGTCCTTCGCGGCCTCGAACGTGCTGGAGAAGCAGATCGAGCAGGGCGCGCCGGCCGACCTGTTCTTCTCCGCCGACCTCGACTGGATGGAGGCCGCGCAGAAGGCCGGCGTCGTCCAGCCCGCGACCCGCGTCGACCTCCTGGCCAACGCCATCGTGCTGGTGGCCCCGGCGGAGGCCGCCGCCCCGGTCGACATCCGCCCGGGCTTCGACCTCGCCGGGGCGCTGCACGGCGGGCGCCTCGCCATGGGCAACGTCGACGCCGTGCCGGCCGGCAAATACGGCAAGGCCGCGCTGGTGAAGCTCGGCGCCTGGGACGGCGTGAAGGACCACGTGGCCCAGGCCGAAAGCGTGCGGGCCGCGCTGGCCTTCGTGGCCCGGGGCGAGACGCCGCTCGGCATCGTCTACGCGACCGATGCCGCGGCCGAGCCCAAGGTCAAGGTCGTGGGCACCTTCCCGGACGACAGCCACCCGCCCATCGTCTACCCGGTGGCGGTCACTAAGGAAGCGAAGAGCCCCGACGCCCAGGGCTTCCTCGATTTCCTGCGCGGCCCGGCCGCCAGGGCGGCCTTCGAGAAGCAGGGCTTCACGGTGCTGAAAGTCGCCGCGCCCTGAGGCCGGGCGCCGGGCGGTGGACGGCTGGCTCGGCCCCGACGCCTGGGCGGCGCTGCGGCTGAGCCTGCTGGTCGCGACGACCGCGACGGCCGCGAGCCTGCTGCCCGGGCTCGCCGTGGCGTTCCTCCTGGCGCGCGGGCGCTTCCCCGGCCGCGCGCTGCTCGACACGCTCGTGCACCTGCCGCTGGTGCTGCCGCCGGTCGTCACCGGCTACCTGTTGCTGATCGCCTTCGGGCGGCGTGGCCCGGCGGGCGCCTGGCTCGCCGAGCATCTCGGGGTCGTCCTGGCCTTCCGCTGGACCGGCGCGGCCCTGGCCTGCGCCGTGATGGGCTTCCCGCTGATGGTGCGGGCCATGCGCCTGTCCTTCGAGGCCGTGGATCCGAAGCTGGAGCAGGCGGCCGGCACGCTCGGCGCCGGCCCGGCGGCGGTCTTCGCGCTGGTCACCCTGCCGCTCGTGCTGCCGGGGGTCATCGCCGGCGCCATCCTGTGCTTCGCCCGCGCCATGGGCGAGTTCGGCGCCACCATCACCTTCGTGGCCAACATCCCCGGCGAGACTCAGACGCTGCCCTCCGCCATCTACACCTTCACCCAGGTGCCGGGCGGCGAGGGCGACGCGTTGAGGCTGACCCTCGTGTCGCTGGCCGTGTCGATGGCCGCCCTGGTCCTGTCGGAAGGGCTCGCGCGGCGAGTGTCGCGCCGGCTGGCGGCATGAGGGACGCGGGCGCCGCCCTGTCGGTCGCGGTGCAGCACCGGCGGGGCGACTTCGACCTCGACGTCGCCTTCGCGGCGCCGGGCGGCGTCACGGCGCTGTTCGGGCGCTCGGGCTCGGGCAAGACCACGCTGGTGGACGCCATCGGCGGGCTGCTGCGGCCCCGGCGCGGCCGGGTGACGCTGGGCGCGGAGGTGCTGCTCGACACGGAGCGGGGGATCGTTGTGCCGCGCCATCGGCGCCGCATCGGCACGGTGTTCCAGGAGGGGCGGCTCTTCCCGCACCTCGACGTGCGGCAGAACCTCCTGTTCGGCCGCTGGTTCGCGCCCCGCCGCGACGCCGGCCCCGAGCTCGACGCGGTCGTGGCGCTGCTCGGCATCGGTTCGCTGCTCGGCCGCCGCCCCGCGGGCCTGTCGGGCGGCGAGAAGCAGCGCGTGGCCATCGGCCGGGCGCTGCTGTCGAAGCCGCGCCTGCTGCTGATGGACGAGCCGCTGTCGGCGCTGGACGACGCCCGCAAGGCCGAGATCCTGGCCTATATCGAGCGGCTGCGCGACGAGGCCGGGGTGCCGATCGTCTACGTGTCGCATTCGGTCGCCGAGGTGGCGCGGCTCGCCGACACGCTGGTGGTGCTCGACGCCGGCCGCATCACGGCCGCCGGCCCGGCCGCGGACGTGCTGGCCCGGCTCAACGTGGCGCCGCTCGCGGGCGCGCGGGAGGGCGGCGCCGTGCTGGACGCTCGGGTGGAGGCGCAGGACGCGCGCTTCGGCCTGACGCTGCTCTCGACCCGCGCCGGGGCCCTGCGCGTGCCCCGCATCGACCTGCCGGTCGGCGCCGCGCTGCGCGTGCAGGTGCCGGCGCGCGACGTGATGCTGAGCCTCGCCGCGCCGGAGGGCTCCAGCGCGCTCAACGTGCTGCCGTCCGTGGTGACCGAGATCCGCCTCCCCGAGGACGGCGGCGCGAGCGCCGAGCTGCGCCTCGACTGCGGCGGCGCGGCGCTCCTGGCCCGCATCACGCGCCTGTCGCTCTCCGAGATGGGCCTCGTGCCCGGCGTCCCGGTCTTCGCCGTGGTGAAGAGCGTGGCGCTCGATCGCTCCTCCGGAGCCGCCGCGCGGCTCGCGCGCTACGACGGCGCGGTGTAGGGAGCCCCTGGGCTCGCACGGTCAAGCTGTCACGATCCGAGGGGGGCGGCATGGCGCGGATGAGCATCAGGATCGACCTCGACCGCGACGGGCGGCTCGGTCCCGGCAAGGTGGCGCTGCTGGAGCGCATCGCCGAATGCGGCTCCATCTCGGCGGCCGGTCGGGCCATGGACATGTCCTATCGCCGGGCGTGGCAGCTCGTGGCCGACCTCAACGCCAGCTTCGCCGAGCCGCTCGTGACCGCGCAGATGGGCGGACGGCAGGGCGGGGGCGCCACGCTCACGGGTTTCGGGGTGCGGCTCGTCGCCGAATATCGCGCCATCGAGCGGGAAGCCGCGGCCGCCGTGGCGCCGCGCCTGCAGGCGCTGGAGGACGCCGCCGCGAAGGCGGGGTGAGGCCGC
This sequence comes from uncultured Lichenihabitans sp., assembly GCA_964243135.1. Lineage (GTDB taxonomy): Bacteria > Pseudomonadota > Alphaproteobacteria > Rhizobiales > Beijerinckiaceae > Lichenihabitans. The sequence goes on along the minus strand of CAXTFP010000278.1, from coordinate 2,060 downwards.
TTTCAGGTCGTCGCTGCCCTTCTCCGCTCATCCCCGCGCAGGCGGGGATCCAGCGTGAAGAGGCGGCCGAAGGCCGGCGAAACCCTCTCGCGTCCCGCTCATCGAGCCGCGGCAGGATGTGGGCGGCCTTCGGCCGAAGAGGCCTGCGCTGGGCCCCCGCCGCCGCGGGGATGAGCGGACGTTCGGAACCGATCGGATGGATGCTCACCCTTCGAGAGATGAGCGCGCATCCGCGCGCGATCCCCACGACGTCCGACGGACCGCACCCCGCGGCCTCGCCCCCTCAGGCGTGGGCCTTGAGGAACAGCGCGACGGCCTGCTCGACGTGGCGCTCGACCTCGGCCGGCGTGGGCCGGGGCCTGATGGACAGCAGGGCTTCGAGCAGGATTCCCGCCTTCATCAGCTCGAAGAACAGGCTGGAGGCTGCGGACGTGTCGACGACTACCAGCCGCCCGGCCGCGACCTGCCGGTCGAGGTAGCGGGCGATGCGGCGGCGGCCGGTCTCCGGGCCCGCCTCGTAATAGGCGCGGCCGATCTCAGGGAACTTCGGCGCCACCGCCATCACGGTGCGCAGATGTGCGAGCGAGTCGGGCCGCAGCATCAGCTCGATGAACCGCACCCCGAAGCCGTGCAGGGTGGCGCGCAGGTCGAGGTCGTCGTCGTCGAAGCGGCAGAGCTGCTCGGTCTGATCGCGCTTCTCGTCGCGGAGGAGGGCCGCGAACAGCTCCTCCTTGCTGGCGAAATACACGTAGAGCGTGCCCTTCGACACGCCTGCTGCGCGCGCCACCTCGTTCATGCTGGCGCCATCGAAGCCGTCATCCAGGAACACCCGGCGCGCCCCGTCGAGGATCTGCCGGCGCTTCGCGCCCTCCTCGCGCGGGCCCTCGCCCGGCGAGGCCTGCGCCCCATGCGAGACGGTCAGCTTCGAGCCAGCCTCGGCGACGAGATCGGAAGTCTTGAGCACGCGCGCTCCTCTCGGCGGGGTCCGGCCGAACCGCCCCGTCACCCCTTGATTTAGGGGCAGGCCCGCGTTAGGTCAACAGTTGACCGAACGGTTCAGTCACCACCCTCCGCCATGGTGGGCGAGGGGTGTGGAGCCTCGGGCGCGAGCGTGCGGACAGTGGAGACGACGATGGCCGACATGGCTGCGGTGGAGACGACGACGGCCGCGAAGCTGTCGCCCCCGACACCCACGAACGAGGGCGCCGTGGCGCTCCGTCCCGCGGGCGCGCCTCCCGTCACGGTGCGCAGCGGCGAGGTCATGCCGCCCGTCGTCGGGCCGGCGGAGCCGCGGCGGCGCAGAAAGCGCGTGTTCCTGCCGCTCGTGCTCCTGGCCGCCCTCGGCGGCGGGGGCTACGAGGGCTACCGCTACTTCGTCGAGGGGCGGTTTCTGGTCTCGACCGACGACGCCTACGTCAAGGCCGACATGTCGGTCGTCGCGGCCAAGGTGTCGGGCTACGTCACGCTGGTGCCGGTGGCCGACAACGCCGTGGTGAAGCGCGGCGACGTGCTGGCCCGCATCGACGAGGGCGACTACCGCAACGCCGTCGACGCGGCCCAGGCCCGCATCGCCACGCAGGACGCCACGGTCGCCCGCATCGGCCGGCAGGTCGCGGCCGGCGCCGCGGCGGTCGACCAGGCCCGCGCCAACCTCCTCTCGGCCAAGGCCGACGCCACGCGGCTCGCCTCCGAGTTCGACCGCGCCGACAGCCTGATGCGCTCCACCTACGGCACGCAGCAGCGGCTCGACGCGGCCCGCGCCGACCGCGACCGCTCGGTCGCGGCGGGCGCCAACGCCAATGCGGCCGTGGTGTCGGCCGAGGCCGCCATCGACGTGCTGCGCGCCCAGGGCATCGAGGCCGAGAAGGTCCGCGGCGAGCTCGTCACCACCCTGGCGCGGGCCGAGCGCGACCTGTCCTTCACCACCGTGCGGGCGCCCTTCGACGGCGTGGTCGGCAACAAGTCGGTCCAGCCCGGCCAATACGTGCAGCCGGGCGGCCGGCTCCTGGCCCTGGTGCCGCTCGACAGCGCCTACGTCCAGGCCAACTTCAAGGAAACGC
>CAXTFP010000277.1:0-5031 GCA_964243135.1 uncultured Lichenihabitans sp. | reverse complement strand
AGGCCGGCACGCCGGAAGCGCTCTACCGGCGACCCGAGACGGTCTTCGCGGCGCCGCGCGACGGCTGCGACCCGAACGACGTGCCGGACGCCCCCGTGCGGGCCTTCCGCGACGCCGGGGGCGGGGTGACGATGTTCGGCCTGCACTACGACAACCGGGCGCTGAGAGGTCCCTCCCTCGACCGCCTCAGGATCGACTGCCACCTCGTCTACCCGTCGCGCGGCGACGCCGACCCGGCCCGCTACGACGACCGGAGCTGGATCGCCGCCACCTGGACGGCGGATGGGCGCGACGTGTCGGCGCTGGTCCACCACGAGTACCAGGCCGACGCGCACCCGGGGCGCTGCCGCTTCCCGGCCTACATGCAATGCTGGTTCAACACGGTGCTGGAGGTGCGCTCGGCCGACGGTGGCGCCGACTTCGCGCGTCCCGCCGCCGTGGTGGCCTCGGCGCCGTTCCGGCAGGAGACCGATCAGGGGCGCCACCGCGGCTTCTTCAATCCGTCGAACATCGTGTCGGACGGACGCCACCTCTATTTCCTGGCCTCGACGACGGGCTGGACCGCGGCGCCGGGGGCGGGCGATGGCGACCAGGGGGCGGGCGTGTGCCTGTTCCGATCCGATCGCCCCGCCAACCCCCGCTCCTGGCGGGCCTGGGACGGGCATGGGTTCGGCGTCGCCTATGCCGATCCCTACCGGGGCGTCCCGCATCCCGCGCCCTGCGCGCCCATGGCGCCCTTCCCGGCGCCGGTCGGCTCGGTGGTGCGCGTCGAGCCCGGCGGGCTGTGGCTCGCGGCGTTCGGGGCGAAGGCGGATGCGGGCGCGTTCCCGGTGTCGGGCTTCTACGTCGCGACCTCGCGCGACCTGCTGGCTTGGAGCGCGCCGCGCCTGCTCCTGCCCGGCCCGACCCTCTACGACGACGCCTGCCGGGCGGGCGGGCCGCTCATCGCCTATCCCGTGATCCTCGACCCCGCCTCGCCGGGGCGGAACTTCGACCGCGCGGGCGCCAGCGCCGACCTCTACTACGACGTGCTGGAGACGGAGGGCTGCGCGGTCACCGGGCGGCGCAGCCTCGTGCGACGCCGGGTGACGATCGGCGCGGTGGGTGCGCCTTGAGTGTGGTGCGCGTGATCGGCATCTCCGCCGCGGCGATCGCTGGGCGTCGAACCTCGCCGAGGGAAGCGCGGCCGTGAAACACGATCAGAAAGACGAAGATCAGGACCTTGCGGCCTTCTTTCCATCGATCCGTGAGAGCCGCGAAGAGACGCGCATCGAAGGCGTCGTGCCTCCCGAAGAGGTGGAGCGCAGCGGGACGGAGGCGATCGAGATGGGGCTCAGCCTGCGCGAGGAAGATCGCCGCGTCCATGGTCCCAAAAACGCGATTCGTGGATCGCGTCGTCGATGGCCGCCGTGATCTGCCGATCCTTCTGCGCTGATCCTACGCCAGGACCGTTGGACGGCCACAATGCCTGGATCATGTGGGTCCGGGTTGCCCGTCGGAGGCCATCGTGGACCGCAAGCTGTTTCAACGCATCAAGTGGACCTGCCTCGCCGCGAGCCTCGCGGTCTGCACCCTGTCCTACCTCCACCTGATCCCGCTCGCCTACGGCATGGCCTTCGCGTGCCTGATCCCCCTGGTCTGGGCCGTCGAGGCCTATCGCGACCAGAAGAAGCTCGCCTTCGCGGTCGCCGCCACGCTGCTCCTCGTCATGGCCCTCCCGCTGATCCGTCTCGGCCACTGATCGAGCGAGCTCAGGGGCTCGCCCCCTCCGGCACCAGGCGGCGCAGCTCCGCGCGCAGCTCGTCGAGCTTGAGGCTGCCCTTGCGGATCACCCGGTCGACGCGGCCGTCGAGGTCGTCGCGCTCGGCGGGGGTGATCTCCTTGGCGGTCAGCACCACGACGTGCACGGCCTCGGCGTCGGGCCGGGCCCGCAGCGCCCGCAGGAAGGCGAAGCCGTCCATCACCGGCATCATCAGGTCGAGGATGATGAGGTCCGGCATGGCCCGCTCCACCTTGTCGAGCGCGTCCCGGCCGTCCACCGCCACCTCGGCGGTCCAGCCGTCGCGCGACAGCATGGCGCCGATCCAGCCGCGGGCGTCGGGTTCGTCGTCGACCACGAGCACGCGGCTGCCCGCGCGGCCGTGCGAAAGGCGGTCGAGCACGCGCTTCAACTGGCCCCAGTCGATCGGCTTCACGAGATAGTCGTTGGCCCCCATGGCGAAGCCGACGCTGCGCTCGTGCAGCACCGAGATCATGATGACGGGCGTGTCGCAGAGCACGGAATCGGCGCGCAGGGACTGGAGCACCGTCCAGCCGTTGACGTTGGGCATCTCGACGTCGAGCAGCACCACCTTGGGGCGGTACTGCTGCGCGAGCGCCAGGCCCTCGCGCCCGTCCCGCGCGGTCTTCACCTCGAAGCCTTCCCGCTCCAGGAAGCGGGTCAGGAGGTCGCGGGCCGCGGAATCGTCGTCCACCACCAGGATGATGTCGCCGCGCGCCGCCGGGGCCGGGCCCTGCGGGGCCTCGTCGGACGCGGCGTCGCCGGCGCCGAGGCGGGCCGGCAGGCTGATCGTGAAGGTGGAGCCGGCGCCGGGGCGGCTGTCCACCGTCACGTCGCCGCCGAGCTTGCGGCAGAAGGCGCGGGTGATCGACAGGCCGAGGCCCGTGCCGCCGAACTGCCGCGTGGTGGACTCGTCGGCCTGGACGAAGCGCCCGAACAGCCGCGCCAGCTGCTCGGGCGTCATGCCGATGCCGGTGTCCTCGACGGTGAAGCAGAGCCAGTCGTCCGCCCCGTCGCGCACCCGCGCGGCCCGCAGCGTCACGGTACCGTCCTCGGTGAACTTGGCCGCGTTGCCCACGAGGTTGAGGAGGCACTGGCGGAGCTTGGTCTCGTCGGTGTGCATGGCGCCGAGGTCGGCCGGCAGATCGATGACGAGCCGGTTGCGCTTCTTGGCCGCGAGCGGCTCCGCGGTCGACGCCACGTCCGCCACCATGGACGCGACGTCGAAGTCGACGGCCTCGACCGTCATGCGGCCGGCCTCGATCTTGGACAGGTCGAGCACGTCGTTGATGAGGCCGAGGAGGTGGCGGGCGCTCGACTCGATCTTCGTCACGTCGGCGAGCAGGTGGGTCTGGCCCACGTCCTCGATCTCCTCGGCCAGCATCTCGCTGTAGCCGATCACGGCCGAGAGCGGGGTGCGCAGCTCGTGGCTCATGTTGGCGATGAACTGGCTCTTCGCGCGGTTGGCGGCCTCCGCGGCCTCGCGCGAGGCTTCGAGCCGGGCTTCCGCCTCGCGCTGCTCGGTGATGTCGGTGTGGACGCCGACCCATTCGCGCAGCGCGCCCGTGGCCTCGTCGCGCACCGGCACGGCCCGGATGGCGAAGTTGCGGTAGCGGCCGTCGTGGCGCCGGACGCGGTGCTCGAACACGAAGGTTTTGCGCTCCGCCACGGCCTCGGCCCAGGCCGCGACCGTCGGGTCGAGGTCGTCCGGATGCACGGCCGATCCCCAGCCGAAGCCCTCGTATTCGGCGCGGCTCTGCCCGGTCAGCGCCGCCCAGCCCTCCTGCTCCCCCTCCATGCGGCCGTCGGCGCTGTTGGTCCACAGCACGCCCTGCACGGCCGCGATGGCAGCGCGGAAGCGCGCATCCGAGCGGCGCAGGCCGGCCTCGACGGTGCGGCGCTCCTCGTTCTCGGCCGCGAGGGAGGCGAACAGCTTGGCGTTGTCGATCGCGACCGCGGTCTGGGCCGCGAAGCCGACGATGAACCGCTCCTCGCGCGCGCCGAAGCGGCCAGGCTCGGGGTGGCCGAACAGGAGCGCGCCTGTGATCCCGGCCGTGCGCGACACCACCCCCACGGCCATGTAGCTGCGCACCGGCAGGTGGCCCGCCGGCATGCCGCCCATGGAGCCGTAGCGCGGGTCGGTACGGATGTCGTCCGAGCGGATCACGCCCTCGGCCCGGAAGGTCGGGCCGAACAGCGCCGTCGGCCGCGGCAGGCCGAAGCGCGTGAAGGCTTCCCGTGGGGCGCCCGTGAGGCTCGACAGCAGCCACAGGTCGGGCTGGCCGGGCTCGGCGTGGATCACGCGCTCGAAGAAGGCCCCGTAGGCCGCGCCCGTCAGCCGCGTCGCGGTCTCGATGATCGACTGCGTCAGGCTGGGCAGGTCGAGGTCGGCCGCCAGCGTCACGCTGAGCTGGTTCAACTGGTCGAGCCGCTCCTCGGCGGCGAGCGCCGCGTCGCTGATCGGTGGAGACGGGCGCTGGGCGTCGGTCAAGGCGTTCCCTCCGGGGGCCTTCCCCTCACTGCTCCGACGTGACCTTGAACCCGGACGGCAGGTCGTGGCCCATCTTGACGCGCTTGGTCTCGAGGTAGGTGGCGTTGTGCGGGTTGGGGCCGATGCGCAGGGACCGCCGCTCGACCACCGCGATGCCGTAGCGCTCCAACGCGGCCCGCTTGCGCGGGTTGTTGGACAGGAGGCGCAGCCGGCCGATGCCGAGCGCGCGCAGGATCTGCACGGCCACGCCGTAGTCGCGCATGTCGGCCGGGAATCCCAGCTCGACGTTGGCCTCGACGGTGTCGAGGCCGCGCTCCTGGAGCGCATAGGCGCGGACCTTGTTGGCGAGGCCGATGCCCCGCCCCTCCTGGCCGCGCAGGTACACCACGACGCCGCCCTGCGGGTCCTCGCCGATCTGCTTCAGGGCGGCGCGGAGCTGGTCGCCGCAGTCGCAGCGCAGCGATCCCAGCGCGTCGCCCGTCAGGCACTCGGAATGGAGCCGCACGAGCGGCTCGGGGCCGAAAGGGCCGAGCCCGCCCGGCCGGCGCACCAGCGCGAGGTGCTCGGTGCCGTCGAGCAGGCCGCGAAAGGCGTGGACCTCCAGGGGCTGGTCGGAATGGAGGGTCGGCAGGTGGGCCGAAGCCACCTCCTCGACGATCGTCTCGCCGGCGAGCCGGTGCGCCACGACGTCCTGCACGCTGACGGCCGGCAGGCCCAGCCGCGCGGCGAAGCGGCCCACCTCGCCGGCGCGGGCCAGCAC
>CAXTFP010000276.1:0-5031 GCA_964243135.1 uncultured Lichenihabitans sp. | reverse complement strand
AGACCGGGCAGGGGCGCATCACCTACAAGGACGGGCTGAACCGCGACGTCGTGGTGCCGGTGTCATTCCGCGGCCTCGCCCAGGCGCTGGATTCTCTGGCGAAGCAGTGAGGGCTTAAGACTCAGCTCAGGGCCGCGACGAACAGCGCCGCGCCGGCTCCGAGGCTGAGGATGGTCCGCAGCCGCCCGAACCAGGCTGGCGCTAGGCCGCGCGCCACGAGGTTGCGGTCGATGGGCCCGAGCACGAGCAGCCCGAGCCCGAGCAGGGCGAAGCGCCACGGGTCCGGCAGGAACAGCGCGCCCCAGCCGAAGAGCTGCGGCGTGACGCCGAACACGTAGTCGGTCGCGGTCCGGGCCTCATCGGGGCCGCGCAGGGCCGCGCCCCAGCGGATGCCGCCGAGGAATGACAGGATGGTGGCCGCATAAGTGGCCAGCATGCCGTCGATCTCGCCACGCGGCAACGCCTGCGGGAAGCCCGCCGCATGCGCCAGCGCCAGGGCCCAGAACGGGATGAGGCCGGCCAGGCCGAGCGCGAAGGGCAGGGTGGGCCGCTCCGCCGTCGCGGTGCCGGTCGGGATCGTCATCCCGGTCACTTCCGCCGCGGCGCCAGGAACGACAGCGCGAGGTCGAGCAGCGCGCCGCTGGCCGCGGTGGCGAGCGCCGCCGGCGAGTTCGGATCGAGCGACGCTCGCGTGTAGAGGCTCCTTCGGCCACGCTCCCCGGCGGCCTGCGCCGGCCCGGCGGGGGCGTGGAGATTGTCGGCGACACCCTCCTGCGTCTCCCCGAGCTGGGCGTCCTCGCCGAAGCGGGCGCCGACCTTGTCGGCGAGGTGCGGGGCCGCCTGGGCGAAGAGCGACATCAGGCGGCCCGTCCCGCCGACGTAGATGTCGCGCTGCGGATGGGCCGCGGCGTGCAGGATGGCGTGGGCCACCTCCTCGGGCGCGTAATGCGGGGCCGGCAGCTTGGCCTCGCGGCCGGTCGTATTGCCGAGGTGGCCGATGATGGGCGTCGCCACCGCGGCCGGCTTGATCAGCGTCACCGAAACGGGGGCGCCCTCGGCTTCGAGCTCCATCCGCAGCGTGTCCGTGAAGGCCCTGACGGCGTGCTTGCTGGCCGAATAAACTCCCTGCACCGGCACGCCGAAATCGCCCGCGATGCTTCCGACGTTGATCAGGGCGCCGCCTCCGGCTTTCAGCACCTTCAGGGCCGCGAGCGAACCGTGCAGCGTGCCCCAGAAGTTGGTGTCGAACAGCCGCCGCGCGTCGGCCTCGACCGTCTCGTCCAGGCGGGAGAAGAGGGCGACGCCGGCGTTGTTGACCCAGGTGTCGAAGCCGCCGAACTCCCGGACCGCCAGGCCGGCCAGCGCTTCCATGTCCTCGGCGCGGCCGACGTCCCCGGCGAGGAAGCGCGCCGTGCCGCCCTGGATGGCGATCTCCTCGGCGACGCCGTGCAGGGCTGCGGCGTCGCGGCCCGCCAGCACTACCCGGGCGCCTCGCCTCGCCGCGCCCAGCGCCGTCACCCGACCGATGCCGCTCGACGCGCCCGTGATGACGACCGTCTGCTCGGGCAGCGGCTTCAGTTTGATGGACATGGCGTCTCCTGCGGGCGCCAACGCGCGACGCCGAAGCCTTGTTCGGGCGCCGTCCCCGCGGTCACTCGACGTCGTTGCCTCCCGCCGTGCCGGCATTACCGCCGCGGTTGCTGCCCTGGCCGCCCTGCTTGCCACCCTGGCGACCGCCGCCGGTGCTGTTGCGATTCCACATGTCAGCCGCGATCTTCCAGTCGCCGCCAGCCTTGGTCCAGATGAGCAGATATTTCCCGCTGACGTCGTTGTTCTGCATCTTGAACGAGAAGGTGCCGACCTCCCGCGCCGTCGCGTCGTCGATGGGCTTCACCTCCTCGGACACGTATCTCAGCTCCTTCACCGAACGGGTCATATTGCCGAGGAAACGCTGGATATCGGCCTTGCCGTTCAGCGGGCCGCGGCCGGGCGGCAGCGCCACGGCGTCATCCGCAAAGAATGCCCCGGCCGTCGCGGCGTCGCCCGCGCCCAGCGCGGCCGTGAACTTCGTGCTGGCGTCGCGGGCGCCCGACGCGTCCTGCGCCATGGCCGGCAGGGCCGCCCCGCAGACCAGGAGGGCGGCGAAGAGATTGCGCATGGTGGATCGTCCTAAGATGGATGGTGCGATGTCGTGCCGACGCGTCGGATCACTCCTTGGGGGTGGAATAAAGGCCGGGGTTGCCCTCATAGAGGCTCCCGCCGCCGTAGCCGCCGCCTTGGCCGCCGCCCTGTCCCCCACCCCCGCCGCCGCGGCGTCGTCCGCCGCCGCCCTGACCCCCCCCGCCCCCCCCCCGGGACGAAGGGGGGCCGCCCCCCCTGCGGCCCGCCCCCGCCGCGGTAGCCACCCTGCGCTCCGGCCCGACGGTAGCCGCCCTGCCCACTGCCCGGGTTTCCGCCCTGTCCGCCCGTGCCCTGCCGTCGACCCGGAGCCTGTCCTTGCCCCTGGCCCTGCGCTCGTCCTTGACCCTGCGCTCGTCCCTGGCCTCCGGCTCGCCCGCCGCCGGCTTCGGCGTTGCGGTTCCAGATGCTGCTCTCGATCTGCCACTCGCCCTCGACGAGCTGCCACACGAAGACGTATTTGCCCTGCGTGCCCGGCCCATCGGCCGACTGCATCGCGTAGGTGCCGCTTTCGCGTAGCGCCGTCTCGCCGAGGCTCTTCGTGGCGGCGGTGGTGAAGGCGATGCCCGTGAAGCGGTTGGACACGCCGAGCCAGAAGGCGGAAGCCGCCGCCCGCCCCTCCAGGATCTTGCCGCGCGGCGGCATCAGGATCGCGTCCTCGGTGTAGAAGGGACCGACGCCGTCGAAGTTGCCCGCCGCGAAGCCCGCCGCGAGGGCCTCATTGAACTCCGCCGTGGCCTCGTTCTGCTTGTCGCCCGTCATCGATCGGTCCTCGCCTTGCCGTCGTCCGTGGGACGCGCCCTGCCGCTGCCCCAACGTCCGGCCTCACGTGGCGGTTCGGCCACCTTGCGGCGGACGATCCCACCGCGCATAAGCTCGCGGGACGGGGTTGTCGCGCCCGGCACCGCCGGCGCGCCGGCCCGCGACAGGACCAGCCCGCGATGCGTTTCCTCCGCCTCACCCAGGCCAACACCGGCGTCACCATCCACGTCAACATGGACCAGGTGGTGGTCGTGGCCCCCAGCAAGACCGGGGGGGCCGTGCTGCTGACCACGGCGGTCGACAAGGAATCGGCCCGTATCGTGCCGGTGAAGGAGTCGCCCCAGCAGGTCATGGCGCTCGTCGAGGGCGGACAGGGCCCGGCGGAGGCTGGCTGAAGTTCAGCGCAGCGCCGCGACCGTCCCGGGCGGCGTGGCCGACGCGGCTCCGCCCCGCGCGCCGAACAGGCGGGACAGGTAGGCGTAATAGTCCGGCTGGCGCTCGCGGATCGCGTCCCGCGTGTAGGGATCGCGCGCCACCGTGCCGTTGAGGTAGCAGCTCGCCGTCACGGCGAAGAACTCGGCCGGGTTCGACATCATGTAGGAGTCCGTCGGGTACAGCCCCCGTTCTCGCGCCTCCTCGTAGAAGCCGCCCACCGTAACGTTGCGGAAGCCGCCCGGGAACTTCCTGTATTCCAGCACGTGCATGTATTCGTGCAGCAGCACCGGCCGGTCGTCGTCCGCCCTCAGCGAGCCCAGGAACACCTCCGAACCGCCGCTGTAGTGGCTGCCGCCCGCGAAGCTCGCCGAGATTCGGATCGGTACCGCCCGAAACCCCGCCAGCATGGAGGCGCTGACGCCCGAGCGGTCGACGATGTCGATCTGGTGCTCTACCTCGGCCACGGCGCTTGGCACGTCGATGCGCCCCTGCGCTTCGCCGAGGTCGATCCTGAAGCCGTGGTAGCGCGTGAAGGGGCCGCTCGGCCCGCGCGACGCCGGGCGTCGGCCCATGCCGAAGCCCTGACCCATGCCCGAGCCGTCGCCCAGTCCCGGGCCGTAGCCCGGCGGCATGCCGTCGCCGGGTCCGCCCATCATGGGGCCGTCATACTGGATGGGGAGGGGCCGGAGCCCGGCATCCGAGGCCGCGCAGGCCCCACCGAGGAGGGCCGCCGCCGCGGCGGCCGTGCCCCATCGCATCAAGCGTCGCATTCCGTCATCCGAAGTTCGACGCGCCCGTCGGCGGTCTAGCACCTCGCGGGGCCGGGGCGATAGGGGCAAGGATCGACCGTTCGCCGATCGCGCGCCGTCAGGCGCCGGCCGGCGGGCGCATCCGGGCCATGCCCATGCGGCCGCCCTGGTTCATGCCGGGGTTGGGCACCATGGGGCGGCGCGGGCCGTCCTTGGGGAGTGACGGCAGTACCACCTCCACGCCCCGCGGGTTGCCGCCCGGCCGGCGCCAGAAGTTGCGCCCGCTGAAGCGCTCGTAGAGCTCCGGCGGCAGAATGGTGGGCCGCTCCGAGAAGCGTACCTTGCGCCCCACCGTGTGCAGGCCGGGGACGCCGAGCTCCGCGTCGAAGGTATCACCCTCGCCGTAGACCACGTTGTCGAAGTCGTGCCCGAACGGCTCCAGGCCGAGCTTGGCGTAGATCAGCTCCATGGTGCGCTGGGGCTCTCGCGTCAGCGCTTCGTAGTCGACCACGATGAGCTTGTCGGAGAACTCGCCGTAGAACGCTTCCTGCGTGGCGTTCCAGGCGAAGCCGACCGTGCCGCCCGGCGAGGCCAGCGAGTTGACGCGGGTGTGGACGGTCAGCGCGTCCTTCTGCTGGAACATCTTGGACGTGCCGAGCGCGTTCTTGCGCAGCACCCGCTCGAAGCTGTCCACAATCCACACGAGGTCGCGCACGCAGACGATGATCTTGGCGTCGGGGTAGAGGGCCGCGATCAGCGGCAGCTTGGCGCACCAGGCGCGGTTCGTGTCGATGACGGTCTTCTCCCCATGGACATCCTTGTAGAAACCCTCGACGACCGACTGCAGTATGTTGCGGCGCTGGTGGTCCGTGATCATGGACGAGAACTCGCTGCGCGGCCCCATGGC
>CAXTFP010000275.1:0-5049 GCA_964243135.1 uncultured Lichenihabitans sp. | reverse complement strand
CCCGGCGTGCCGGACGTCCCGGCGCCGCCCGCTCCGCGCAGGCGGCCCCCGTGGTTCCGGGCGATGCGACTCGTCGCCGATGCGCTGCCGAAGCGGCTCTACTCGCGGGCGCTGCTCATCCTCATCATCCCGATGGTGCTGCTCCAGTGCGTCATCGCGTATTTCTTCATGGAGCGGCACTGGCAGTCCGTCACCTTCCGCCTGAGCCAGGCGCTGGTCCAGGACATCGCCGCCACCATCGACCTTTACCGGAGCCTGCCGCCCGGCGAGGGCACGGAAGCCCTGGAGCGGATCGACTCCAACCGGCTCGGGCTCGACGTCGACTTCCTGCCGCCCCAGCCGCTCCCCCCCGCGCTGCCGAAGCCCTTCCTGCAGTTGCTCGACCGCTCGCTGTCGGTCGAGATCCGCAAGCAGATCGGCCTGCCGTTCTGGATCGACACGGTGGGGCGCTCGAACTTCATCGAGATCCGCATCCAGCTCGATTCCGCGGTGCTGCGCGTCGTCGCCCGGCGCTCGGCCGCCTACGCGTCGAACTCCTACATCTTCATCCTGTGGATGGTGGGCACCTCGGCGGTGCTGATCGTCATCGCCACGGCCTTCCTGCGCAACCAGATCCGGCCGATCCTGCGCCTCGCCGTGGCGGCCGAGAACCTCGGCAAGGGGCGGCTGATCGAGTATCGGCCCAACGGGGCCGCCGAGGTGCGGCGCGCCGGCTACGCCTTCCTGGAGATGCGGCGGCGCATCGAGCGCGCCGTCGAGCAGCGCACCACCATGCTGAACGGCGTCAGCCACGACCTACGCACCGTGCTGACGCGCTTCAAGCTGTCGCTCGAACTGATCGACGACGGTCCCGATGCCGAGGCCATGCACCGCGACATCGACGAGATGGGCCGCATGCTGGAAGCCTACCTCGCCTTCGCGCGCGGCGACGGCGGCGAAGCCTCGATCATGACGGACATGCGGGGTCTGCTGGAGGAGCTGAAGTCGGACGCCGAACGCCACGGCCACCCGACCGCCATCGCGGTGTCGGGCGAGACGGGCGTCATCGTGCGGCCGGACAGCCTCAAGCGCTGCCTGTCGAACCTCGTCGGCAACGCCCAGCGCCACGGCACGCGGATCGAGATCGTGGCGCGGCGCGACGACCGCTTTTTCACCATCCACGTCGACGACGACGGGCCGGGCATCCCGGCCGACAAGCGCGAGGACGTGTTCCGCCCCTTCTACCGGCTCGACGCCGCCCGCAACCAGGACCAGGGCGGCACCGGCCTCGGCCTCGCCATCGCGCGCGACATCGCCCGCTCCCACGGCGGCGACATCCAGCTCGGGATGAGCCCGATCGGCGGCCTGCGCGCCACCGTGCGGCTGCCGGTGTGATCAAGATCCCGCTCGTCCTCGCGCATGCGGGGACCCAGCGCAGAAACGTTCGGCCGAAGGCCGCCCTGTCCTGCGGGCGGGCGATGAGCGGCACGCGAGGGCGCTCTGTCGGCCTTCGGCCGTCTCCCCGCGCTGGCTCCCCGCATGCGCGGGGAGGAGCGGTGGAGGGCAGGAATTCCTCGGGATCGATGTGAGCCCGCCCTGCCGACCGCCGAGTCCTCGCCCCGACGCCCCCGTCACAGCGTCGGGGTCGGCTCGCTCGCCAGGATGTTGCGCGCCATCTCGTTCACCACGCCGGACGGCAGGTCGAGGCCGCCGAGCTTCCAGGTCAGGCCCACGAGGTGCATGTGGACGCCGTATTGGTCGTCGGCGCCGCGGCCTCCGTCGATCGGGATGACGAAGTCCTTGATCTGGTCGAAGTAGGAGCCCGTCACGGCCGACAGGATATGGTCGTCGAGCAGCGTGGCGAAGTTCGGCAGGTCGCCCCGCACCGCCACGGTCTTGTCGCCCAGCTTCACCTGATTGACCCGGCCCGCGGACAGGAGCGCCATGACGTTGTCGGGCGTGAGGAGCTGGGCCACGTAGGGATCCGCCACCGTCGTGACGGCAGCGCCCGCGACGCTGCGGCCGAAGGCGCCCATCTTCTTGCCCTTGCCGGTCACGTCGAGGTAGGCGGTCGCGATCTGCCGAGCCAGCGACCGGCGCAGGGCGTCGACGTCCACGCGGTCGAACACCTGCGCGGCGTCGCCGCCCCGGGCCGTGCTGGCGAGCTGCGCGGCCCCCACCAGCGGCCAGGCCCAATAGGCCAGACCGACCACCACGACCGCCCCCACGATCTTCAACCACCGCCGCATCGGGCCGTTCTCCTCGCCGTCTGCCGCCTCGTTGCGCAAAGGTGTGGAGGAAACATGGCTGAGGCCCGGGCCGCGAGGGCCGTATCAGCTCCGGGTGGTCTTGGCCTCCAGTTGCTCCATCAGGGCGAGGAAGCGGTCCGGGATCGGTTGCTTGACGACGTCGTCGTAGACCGCGCGCAGCTGCCTCCCGATATAGGCCTGCACGTCCGCCGTGCCGGGCTTGTCGCCGTCCGGGATGTCTGACGCGCCCGCAACGGCAACGTCCGGCTCGGACGCGGCGGCAGGCTCCTGATCTGACAGCATGGAAGGCTCGCTCGGTTTGTCTCGGTTCATCGTCGGTCCACTCGCACTCGCCAGCGTCGCGCCGCAGCTTGCGATCCGGCAGTCCGCAGACTAGTGTCAGCGCCGCCGCAGAGTCGCCGACCGTGAGGCCGTGCAACTGTCGCCGCTTGAGAACGTCGCGCCGAATTTAATGTTCCAACACTGGAAACTATTTTCGCCCTCGCGCGTTATCCTGCGCAGCATTGTGTTTCGCGTGGATAGACTGAGGACAGAATGTCGATTTCACAGGCGATCGCCCCGCATCTGCCGCAGTTGCGCCGCTTCGCGCGGGCCCTGACGGGGAGCCAGAAGGGCGGCGATGCCTATGTCGTCGAGACGCTCGAGGCCATCGTGGCCGACCCAGGCAATCTCGACGCCGGCGCCGACGTGCGCTGCGGCCTCTACAAGCTGTTTCTCAAGCTGTGGAATTCGGTGGCGGTCAACACGGTGACGGATGCGGCTGGCACCTCGTCCGAGGAGGCCGGCACCAGTCGGCGCCTCGAAGCCATCTCGCTAATGCCGCGCGTGGCGCTGCTGCTCACCGCCCTCGAAGGCTTTGACATCAACGAGGTGGCCCGCACGCTCGATTGCCCGGTCGAGCGCGCGAAGGCGCTGCTTGAGACCGCCAACGGCGAGATCGCCGAGCAGATCTCGACCGACGTGCTGATCATCGAGGACGAGCCCCTCATCGCGCTCGACCTGCAGAACGTGGTCGAGGACCTCGGCCACAAGGTGGTGGATGTGGCCCGCACGCACCGCGAAGCGCTGAAGGCCGTGCAGCACCACCAGCCGGGCCTGATCCTGGCCGACATCCAGCTCGCGGACGGCAGTTCGGGCCTCGAAGCCGTGAACGAGATCCTGGGCGCCTTCGAGGTCCCGGTGATCTTCATCACGGCCTATCCCGAGCGCTTCCTCACGGGCGCCCCGCCCGAGCCGGCCTTCCTCATCGCCAAGCCCTTCTCGGTCGAGACCCTGCGCGCCGTCATCAGCCAAGTGCTGTTCTTCGACCGCAAGTCCCACCGCCGCTCGTCCGGCGCCGCGGCCGCCTCCGCCCGAGCCTGAGGCCCCCACCCCGCGGGGTCGGGCCACCGCCCCGCCGCGCTGTCTTCTCCACAAGCTAGGCCGCGTTTTCCGCAGCCATGTCGGACCGGGGCGGGTTCCGCCTCGTTCTTTCCGGGGAGTCTTGGGTCTATAGTCGTCGAGAGGGCTGATTCGGCCGCGATCCCCCGCCGCGCCCACCGGGCCGGCGTCGCGGCCGGATGCAGGAGGAGAGCGTGGGGCAAGGCTCCGCCGCGATCCTCGCAGCCCAAAGCACGATGAGCCCCCGCATGTCGCTTCTCCCCTTCGAACCCAGCCGCGCCGAACATCCCGTGGATGTGGTGGAACGACTGGCGTCCATGCGCGAATGGTCGTTCGACCGCGAGGACGAGGACGAGATCTCCATCTCGGTCGAGGGCACGGCGGCGGATTACCACGTCGCCTTCACCTGGCTGTCCGACCTCGAAGCCCTGCACGTCGGCTGCGCGTTCGACATCACGGTGCCCGAGCGGCGCCGCGTCGAGATCCAGACGCTGGTCGCCATGATCAACGAGCAGCTTTGGATCGGCCACTTCGACCTGTGGAACAAGGAAAGCGTGGTGATGTTCCGCCACTCGCTCCTGATGGCCGGCGGCGCGGATCCGGACGGCCGCCAGTGCGAGGCCATCCTCAAGATGGCCGTCACGGCCTGCGACCGTTACTTCCAGGCGTTCCAGTTCGTCCTCTGGGCCGGCAAGTCGGCCCGCGAAGCCCTCGACGGCGCCATGTTTGAGACCCAGGGCGAGGCGTGAGGCCGGGACGGGCGGAGGCCGGAGCTTGAGCCCTCCCCGGGATGCCGCCTCGGGGACCGACACGATCCTCCTGGTGGGGGCCGGCCGCATGGGCGGGTCGATGCTCGACGGCTGGCTCGCCCGCGGGGTCGCGGGGTCGCGCGTCGCCGTGCTGGACCCGTCGCCCACGGACGCGCTGGCGGTGCTCTGCCGCGACCGGGGCGTGGCGCTGAACCCGGGCGCGCCCTCCCCCGTCGACACGCTGATGCTCGCCGTCAAACCCCAGATGCTCGACGCCACCGCCCCCGCCGTCGGGCCCTGGGCCGGGCCGGGCACCGCCGTCGTCTCGATCCTGGCCGGCCGGACCCTGACGGACGTCGCGGCGCATTTCCCCCGCGCGGCCGGCGTGGTGCGGGCCATGCCGAACCTCCCCGCCTCGGTCGGCCGCGGCATCACCGGCATGGCGTCGGACGGGCGCTTGCCGGAGGCCGCGCTCGACCGCGTCGCGGGCTGGCTCGGCGCCGTGGGCCGCGTCGAGCGGCTGTCGCGCGAGGACGAGATCGACATGGTGACGGCCGTGTCGGGCTCCGGACCCGCCTACGTGTTCCTGCTGGCCGAGGCGCTGGCGCGCGCGGGCGAGCGCCTCGGCCTGCCGCCCGACCTCGCGGCCCGGCTCGGCCGCGCCACGGTCG
>CAXTFP010000274.1:0-5051 GCA_964243135.1 uncultured Lichenihabitans sp. | reverse complement strand
GCCCGCAGGTGAGGGCCTTGGTGGAATGGATGGAGGTGTTGGCGTCGCCCGTGATGGCGAGCAGCACGTTGGCGACCGCGCCCGGGTTGTAGCCCAGGCGGCCGAAGACCCAGGGCATGCCGATCTGGTGGACGGTGCGGCCCGCGATCCTGAAGGGCCGCACCCGCTCCGTCACCATGGCCTTGACCTCGATGGCGCCGCGCGAGGTCGACAGCACCGTCCAGCCGAGGTGCTTAATCCCGAGCTCGCCCGCCAGCTCCGGCGACACTTCGACGAAGGCCTCGGGCATCAGCTCCGCCGTGTGCGGCATGATGCGGGTCGAGATGCCGCCGCAGTGGAGCTCCGTCAGGCGGTAGGTCGTGAACACGTAGGGGTAGAGCGGGTCGCCCGGCTCGTGCAGCTCGTTGCCCGGCCGCCGCCAGATCTTGGCCGTGGGGTTGACCTGCTGGCCGTGCATCGGATTGCGGACGGGGCTCTCCGCCGGTGCGTAGTGGGTCGGCAGCGGGCCGTCCTTCAGGCCTGTCGGCACGAAGAGCTGGCAGTGGCCGTCGGCCTCCATGATGAAGGGCTTGTCACCGCCGAGCGCGTCCATGCCGGTCGGCTCGGACGACCAGTCCGGCCGCATGTCGGGGCGCTTGGTTTCGACGAAATCCGGCACGTCGTCGCCGTCCCACTTGGCCTTTGCTTCGTCCCACCAGACGAGCTTCTTGCGCTCCGACCAGGGGGCGCCCGCCGGGTCGGCCGAGGCGCGGTTGTAGAGGGTGCGGCGGTTGGACGGCCAGGAGAAAGCCCAGTCGAGGTGGCCGCCCTTCCCGCCGGGCGTGTCGGGCCGGCGCGAGCGCGCCATGTTGCGGCCCTCCTCGGGGAAGATGCCGCAGTACATCCAGCCCCCGCAGGCCGTCGAGCCGTCGTCCTTGAGGTCCTGGTACTTCGCGACCTGCTTCCGGTCCGCCACCGTGTAGCCGTTGATCTCCTTCAGCACGGATTCGGCGTCGGGCTCCCGGCGCGGGCCCTTCACGGGGTAGTCCCAGGTCAGCGCCCGGATGGCGGCGTCGCGCGGCTCGGGGCTGTCCGCGTAGAGCGCCTTCAGCCGCGTGCCCAGGTGATACATGAACCACAGGTCGGAGCGGCAGTCGCCCGGCGCATCGCAGACCACATCGTGCCACTGCACGAGCCGGCTCGTGTTGGTGACGGTGCCGTCCTTCTCGCCCGGCATGGCGCAGGGCAGGAAGAACACCTCCGTGGCGATCCGCTCCGGGCTCGTCTCGCCCCGCTCGACCAGGCGCCCCTTCTGCCAGAAGTCGGCGCTCTCGATCAGCGCCATGTCGCGCACGACGAGCCAGTCGAGCCGGCCCAGCCCCTTCTCGACCATATCGGCATTGACGGCGCCCACGAGCGGGTTCTGGCCCATGATGAACTGGCCCTTCACCACGCCGTCCACCATGCTGAGCGTCATCGGCTCCTGCGACACGTCGCCGGTGAGTTTCGGCAGGTGCCCGTAGCCGAACTCGTTCTCGGCCGTGGCCGCGTCGCCGTACCAGGCCTTCAGCAGGCTCACCATGTATTTGGGAAAGTTGTTCCACCAGCCCGTCGGCGAGGTCTCGATCTCGAGATAGTGCGACAGCGTCGCGTGGTCGTGGAAAGCGTTGGGCTGCGGCAGGTAGGTCGGCAGCATGTTGTAGAGCGTCGGGATGTCGGTCGAGCCCTGGATCGACACGTGGCCGCGCAGCGCCATGATGCCGCCGCCCGGCCGCCCGATGTTGCCCAGCAGCCCCTGGATGATCGAGGCCGCTCGGATGATCTGAACGCCCGTGGAATGGTGCGTCCAGCCGACCGCGTAGCAGAAGGCGCCGGTGCGCTCCCGGCCCGAGTTCTTCGCCAGCGCCTCCGCGACCTTCAGGAACGTCTCCTTGGGGCAGCCCGTGACGCTTTCCACCATCTCGGGCGTGTAGCGCGAGAAGTGCCGGCGCATGATCTGGTACACGCAGCGCGGGTGCTGCAGCGTCCTGTCCTCGGGCGGCGGCCCCTTCCGCATCGACTGCGTGTCGCCCTCCTCGCCCTCGGGGGACGCGGAGCGGTGCTCGGCCACCGAGGACGGCACGGTCTTGCCCTCGTATTGCCAGGACTTCTCCTCGTAGCTCCCGGCGTCGGAGTCGAACCCCGAGAAGATGCCCTCGTGGTCCTCGGCGTCCTCGTAGCCCTCCTCGATGATGTGGGCGATGTTGGAATAGGCCATGGCCCAGTCCTTGAACCACAGGTCGTGTTCGAGGATGTGGTGGATGATGCCGCCCAGGAAGGCGATGTCCGAGCCCGAGCGCAGCGGCGCGTAGACGTCCGCCAGCGCCGAGGTGCGGGTGAAGCGCGGGTCGACGTGGATGATCGTGGCGCCGCGGCGCTTCGCCTCCACGACGAAGCGGAAGGCGATCGGATGGTTCTCCGCCATGTTGGAGCCCATGATCACGATGCAGTCGCTGTTCTCCAGGTCCCACAGCGCCATGGTGGCGGCGCCTCGCCCGAACGACGTCCCCAGACTGGGTACCGACGACGAGTGTCAGATGCGGGCCTGGTTCTCGATGTTGAGCATCCCCAGCCCGCCGCCGAAGAGCTTCTTGATGAGGTAGTTCTCCTCGTTGTCCATCGTGGCGCCGCCGAGCGAGCCGAGCCCGACCGTGTGGTTCACGGTGCGGCCGTCCGGCAGGCGCTCGACGAAGGTCTCGTCGCGCGTGCGCTTCACGAGGGCCGCGATGCGGTCCATCGCCCAGTCCAGCGGCCTCTTTTCCCACCGGTCCGCGTAGGGGGCGCGATACAGCACCTCCGTGACGCGGTGCGGGGACAGGAGCAGGCCCAGCGTGCCGGCACCCTTGGGGCAGAGCGTCCCCTGGTTCACGGGCGAGCGCGGGTCGCCCTCGACGTGGATCGGCACGCCGTCCTTGCTGTAGATGAGCTGCGCGCAGCCGACCGCACAGAAGGGGCAGATGCTGGTGCCGACCCGGTCGGCCTCCTCCAGGCGCGGCCGCAGGTCGCGCGACGCCTGGCTCTCGGCCGCCTTGGTGCGGAGGCTCTGGCCCGCGATCTGGCGCGGCAGCGACCAGTCGCGCAGGAAGTTCCTGAGGTGGGCGGCCGGGCCTTGGCTGAGCTTGGTCATGGGCCTCTCGAACGATGATGCGTCGGTCAATCGAGGCGCCGCGGGCTTGGTTCCGGGTCCGTCCCCCCGTGTCGCACCTGCAACAAGGCCCCGGTGGGCACGTTGACCGGTGGGACTGATTCGGAGGTTCGGGACGGGCATGGCGACGATGGACGGCCGGATCACCCTGGCTCAGGAGACCCGCTTCCAGCTCACGGACGGGGACGGCATCTCGCACCTCTTCACCCTGAGCCCCTGGTGCGCGGCCGAACCCGCCCAGCTCCCGCCGCTGGCGGCCCGGCAGGCGCGGGTGCGGGTGACGTACAAGCCCGTGCCCGGCACCATCGGCTCCCTCGCGCAGCGGATCGACCTCCGGCCCGAGGCGGCCCGATGACCTTCCACCCCCGCATTTCCGATTACGACGACGCCGACCTCGACCGCGTGATCCCGGACGAGTCGCGCTTCACGGCCGGCGTGGTGATCGAGCCCGGCCGCTCCTACGGCTTCTTCACCGACACCACCGTCTGCATCGGCTGCAAGGCCTGCGAGGTCGCCTGCAAGGAGTGGAACAACTTGCCCGCCGACGGCATCGGCCTGACGGGGGACAGCTTCGACAACACCGGCGCCCTGTCGGCCAGCACGTGGCGCCACGTCGCCTTCGTCGAGAAGACGGGCTGCGGGGGCGTGCGCAGCGACGGCGGGGCCGCCTACCAGAGCGGCTGGCTGATGCTGAGCGACGTGTGCAAGCACTGCCACAACGCCCCCTGCCTCGAAGCCTGCCCAACCGGCGCGCTGTTCCGCACCGAGTTCGACACCGTCGTGGTGCAGCAGGACATCTGCAACGGCTGCGGCTACTGCGTGCCGGCCTGCCCCTTCGGCGTCGTGGACATCGGCACGGCCGACGGCAAGGCGCACAAATGCACGCTGTGCTACGATCGGCTGAAAGGTGGGCTGGAGCCGGCCTGCTCCAAGGCCTGCCCGACGGAGTCGATCCAGTTCGGCGAGATCGGCGATCTCCAGCGCCGCGCCGCCGAGCGCGTCGAGGTGCTGCACGGGCAGGGGGTCGGGAGCGCCTACCTTTACGGCACGCCGGGCGCGCCGGGCGCGACGGGCGGGCTCGAAAGCCTCAACGCCTTCTTCCTGCTGATCGACCGGCCGGAGGTCTACAACTTCCCCGTGGCACCCACCCGCGCCTCGAACCGCGTCGCCCCGAGCCTCTTCTCCGGGCTGGTGGCCGTGGCGGGCCTCGCGGTCGCGGCCTCCTTCATCCTGTCGCGCCGGGACTGATCCCATGAGCAGGCTGACCGCGGGCGAACCGCGGGTCGACGCGGCCCTGGAGCCCTTCGCCGATTGGGACGGCTCGACCTATTACGGCCGGCAGCAGCTCAAGCCCTGGCCCTTCGAGGCGCCCGTCGTGGGCGGCTACATCTTCCTCGCGGGCTTGTCGGGCGCCTCGCAGATCCTCGCCACCATAGCCGCGGCGACCGGCCGGGGGGAGCTGGCGGGCGCGGTGCGGCGCGGGCGCTACCTGTCGCTCTTGGCGCCGACGATCGGCTCGGCGCTTCTGGTCTACGACCTCCACACGCCGAAGCGCTTCTACAACATGCTGCGCGTCGCCAAGGCGACCTCGCCCATGTCGATCGGCACCTGGACCCTGATGGGCTTCTCGGCCTTCGCGGGCGCCGCGGCCCTGGGGCAGGCGGGTGCGGACCTGTGGCCGAAGCGGGGGTGGATGCGGACCGCGTCTGCCGCCGCGGGCGTTCCGGCGGCGCTGGCGGGCGCGGGGCTCTGCACCTACACGGCGGCCCTTCTGTCGGCCACCAGCACGCCGGTCTGGGCGGCCGCGCCGACGACCCTGGCGGTGCGGTTCGGCTCCTCCTCCATCGCATCCGGGGCCGCCGCCCTGGCGCTCGGCGAGCGCCACGCT
>CAXTFP010000273.1:0-5056 GCA_964243135.1 uncultured Lichenihabitans sp. | reverse complement strand
GTAGGGCGGCACGTTCGGCGCGAGCCTGCGCCGGTCGAACAGCGGCCGCAGACCGAAGCGGCGGCGCAGCAGGCTCGGCCCGGGGCGACACGGCACGACGACGGGCGGCCGTCGAAGCTGCAAGCGCGGGACCTGCGGGCGCGGGACGGGCCGACCGGCCGGGAGGGGGTCAGCCCCGGCCGGTGCGGCGGTCGCCAGCGCCGCCAGCGCGATCAGCCCCGCCCGCCGCAAGCGCCGGGCTACTGGGCCGAGCCCATTCGCATGGTGACGATCTTGTCGGGGTTCGTCACCTTGCCGTTGTCGTCGGAGGCGCCCTTCTTGATCTTGTCGACGACGTCCATGCCGGCCGTCACCTGCCCCACCACCGTGTACTGGCCGTTGAGGAAGCCCGCGTCGCCGAGGCAGATGAAGAACTGCGAGTTGGCGGAATCGGGGTTGGACGAGCGGGCCATGCCCACCGTGCCGCGCTTGAAGGGCGCGGCGCTGAACTCCGCCTTGAGGTCCGGCAGCTTGGAGCCGCCCATGCCGGTGCCGGTCGGGTCGCCGGTCTGGGCCATGAAGCCGCCGATGACGCGGTGAAACACGATGCCGTCGTAGAAGTGCTGGCCCACCAGCGTCTCAATCTGCTTGACGTGGTTCGGCGCGAGGCTCGGATCGAGCTGGATGGTGATGCGGCCGTCCTTGGTGGTCATGACCACCGTGCTGTCGTCGCCTGCGGCGCGGGCCGGCGCGGCGCCCAGGGCCGCACCGGCGGCGAGGGCGGCCGAAGCGGCGAGGAGGAGTTCACGGCGGCGCAGGTTCATCACGGTCTCGCTGTTCGTTGGCCGGGCAGCAGATAGGCGGCCGGTATGACGGTGGCAAGGCGAACCGGGACGGGTCAGGCTGGGCGGCGGGCGATGAGGAGGAGCACGGCGAGCCTCGTCCTTTCCCTGGCATCGAGCGCCCCGAGCATCGTGACGGCCTCCCGAGCCTGCGCCACGGAGGCCAGCGCTTCCCCACGTGTGACGGCGATGAAAGGTGGCGCATAGTCGGCCGAGTGTCGCCTTTCCTGGAGCATCTCGAAGAGCGCGCCGACTTTCGCGAGGTCAGGATGGACGGCCGCGGCGGCAGAGCCGAGAAGCTTTCTGCGCGCTCCCGCATGATCGAGGCCACGGTACACGTCCGCGAGGAGATCGTGTGTGCTCCACCCGACCAAGCCGTCCGCGCAGATCGTGCAGAGGCTATGGAATACGGCATAGTAGGCGGTGCTGACGGCCCGCCTGCGGGCGGCGTCCTGGACGTACCCTGCCCCGCGCGCTGAACAGAGATCAGTGGCGACGCGCAGGAGACCGTCGACATGGGCCTTCCTCGACGGCCTACGCGCCATCGCCGTCGTCGCCGGAACTCCGATCGTCCGGGCCTTCCGGGTACGCCCATTGGAGGTAGGGAAAACGCCGTTCCCCCCGCTCACGCAGGGCGTTCAACACTCCCATCACCGCGTCGGTGTAGATCGGTCCGTTGGCCACCGCGGATCCGGGCGCGAAATGGACGTGGACGAAGAAGGCGTCCTCGCCGGCGTGGTTCTCCCTCTCTTCGACGTCGGACGACGTGAAGCCGACGGGCCCCAGGATGGGCTGAAGGACCTCGTCCGCCAGCGCGCGCACGTCATCTTTGGTCATCGCTTCCCCCTCACCGTGGTCCATCGCCCATCAGGGCGCCGCGAGCTTCAGGTCCAGCGTCGTGTTGGCCAGCCACTCGCCGTTGACCGGCACCGAGTTGCGGCGCTGGGCCGCGTAGCCGCGGCGCTCGAAGAAGCCCCGCGCCGTGTCGCTGGCGTCGACCGACAGCGCGCTGGCGCCGCGCGCCCTGGCGAGCTTCTCGCAGGCGTCGACGAGCAGCGTGCCGATGCCCTGCCCGGCCGCGGCGGGGTCGACGAAGAGCATGTCGACGCGGCTGTCGCCCTTCAGCGACGCGAAGCCGGCCGGCACGCCGGCGACCGTCGCGACCAGCGTCAGCATGGCGCCGAGCCTGCGGCCGAACTGCGCCTCGTCCTCGGCCGTCGCGGCCCAGGCGGCGCGCTGGTCCTCGTCGTAGTCCTCGGCCGTCAGATCCTCGACGCTGGCGCGGAAGATCTCGGCCAGGGCCGGGGCGTCGGCCGGCAGCATCGGGCGCAGCGCCGGCTTCTCGTCGGTGTTCGGCATCACGCGCTCCCCTTCCGGCCCACGTCCCAGCTCGTGGTGCCGTCCTTGTTGTCCTTCAGCGCGACGCCGAGTGCCGCGAGTTCGTCGCGGATGCGGTCCGACTCCGCCCAGAGCCTGGACCGGCGGGCGGCGAGCCGCGCCTCGATCAGGACCTCGACGCGAACCGGATCGAGGCCGGCGGCCCTGCGCCTGAGGCTCGCCCAGTCGGCGGGCGAGTGCTGCAACAACCCGAGCAGCCGGGCCGACGCGACGGCCTGCCGGCGCTGCCCCTCGTCTGAGGCGCCGAAGAGCCCGTGCAGCGCCGCGATGGCGGCCGGCGTGTTGAGGTCGTCCGCCAGTTCGTCGAGCACGCCGGACGCCGGCTCCGCTGCCCCCTCGGCTGCGGCGTCGTACCATCGGTCCAGCGTCCGCTCGGCCTCGTCCAGCGCCTTCAGGGTCCAGTCGATCGGCTGGCGGTAGTGGGTGCGCAGCATGGCGAGGCGCAGCACCTCGCCCGGCCAGGTCCGGCCGCCGAAGCTTTCCGTCGCGAGCAGGTCGCGGATGGTGACGAAATTGCCGAGCGACTTCGACATCTTCTGCCCCTCCACTTGGAGGAAGCCGTTGTGCATCCAGACCTGCGCCATGAGGGACGTGCCGAAGGCGCAGCAGCTCTGCGCCAACTCGTTCTCGTGGTGCGGGAAGATGAGATCGAGGCCGCCCCCGTGGATGTCGAACGTCTCGCCGAGGTGCTTCCAGCTCATGGCCGAGCATTCGAGGTGCCAGCCCGGCCGGCCCCGGCCCCAGGGGCTGTCCCAGCCCGGCTCGTCGTCGCGCGACGGCTTCCACAGCACGAAGTCGCCGTCCGCCCGCTTGTAGGGCGCGACCTCGACGCGGGCGCCCGCCACCATGTCGTCGAGCGTGCGGTGCGACAGCGCGCCGTAGCCCGCCATGGAGCCGACGGCGAAGAGCACGTGTCCTTCGGCCTCGTAGGCGTGGCCGGAGGCGACGAGCCGCTCGGTGACGGCGATCATCTCGGGGATGTGGTCAGTGGCACGGGGCTCGACCGTCGGCCGGAGGCAGCCGAGCGCGTCGACATCCTCGGCGAAGCCGCGGGCCGTGCCCTCGGTCAGCTCGCGGATGGTGACGCCGCGCTCGGCCGCCCGCGCGATGATCTTGTCGTCGATGTCGGTGACGTTGCGGGCGTAGACGACGCGGCCCTCGCCGTAGAGGTGGCGCAGCAGGCGGAACAGCACGTCGAAGACGATGACGGGCCGGGCGTTGCCGATGTGGGCGCGGTCGTAGACCGTGGGGCCGCAGACGTAGAGCCGCACCCGCTCGGGATCGAGCGGGGTGAAATCGTCCTTGCGGCGCGTGAGCGTGTTGTAGAGGCGCAGAGCCATCCCATCCCCTCGATCGACCAGACGGCACGGCCGCCCGGAGGGGAGCATCGCTGTCCCATCGCCTGCCCGAACCGTGCCGCCGTGCTGCGGCTGGATAGAGCAAGGACGTCCCGCGCGGAAGCGTCAGCCTCCCTCGGGAGGCGACGCCATCGGCTCCGTCCGCCCTCGCCCGCCCTCCGTCACAGGGGACAACAGAAGGCCATCGGCGGTGCGATCGGACGGAGGGGCGGCAGCGCGTCGCGCAGCGGGGGACGCCGCGCCGCGACATCGCGGCGGTCCAGCATGCGTTCCGCGATGGCCTGCAGGCCGTTGAGCACGGGCTGGTCGACCCCCGCCGTCGCGAAGGCGAGGTCGCGCCAGTCGCGCTCGGTGGCGTCGCGGGCGAAGCGCGCCACGAGCGAGCTCGTCAGCGCCCCGACAGACAGGCCGGAACGCGACGCCTCCGCGCGCAGGCGGGCCGCGAAGTCACCCCCGATGGACGCCACCGCGGCATCCGCGATGCCCTCGTCGGTGCAGGAATGCAGGATATCGGCTACCAGCATGCGAGCCTTCCCTTTCGCGACGTCTCAACCGGACCGGGAGCGCCGCGTCTCGCGAGAGCGCGTCGCCCCTTGGTCCCTCCCGAATCGGTTTATGGGCCTATCGGGATGACACGATGGCCGGATCTCGCAGCATGATGGCCGAAGCGTATCGTCTTCGGCAAGCGCTGTGGCGGATCGGACGCGATTATTTCACCATCCGACAAATGCGACGATTTCCGGCCACCGTGGCTTCGCCGTTCAGGGTGCCATCAGGCCGGCCTTGTCGGTGACGGCGTGGGTCCAGGCGCCCTGCGGCTCCTTGGTGATGACGGGATCGGAGCCCGACGCCAGCAGCACCTTCACGGTGCGCTGGTAGTCGGCCGGGTCGAGCACGCCGGTGGAGCCCGCCGTCAGCTTGTTGACGTCCTCCATCATGTGCTTCTGGTGCTCCTCCGTCTGGGCGCCGGCCGTGTCGTTGTCCATGACGATCTTGACGGCGTCGTCCGGGTGGGACTGGGCATAGTCCCAGCCCTTCATCGAGGCCTTGACGAAGCGGGCCATCTTGTCCGCGTAGGCGGGGTCCTTGAGCTTGGGCTCGAGGGCGTAGAGCCCGTCCTCCATCGTGGCGACGCCCTGGTCGGTGTAGTTGAAGACGACGAGCTGGGCGGGCTTCATGCCGGCCTCGATGATCTGCCAATATTCGTTGTAGGTCATCGTCGAGATGCAGGCGGCCTGCTTCTGCAGCAGCGGGTCGACGTTGAAACCCTGCTTCAGCACCGTGACGCCGGGCGGCCCGTCGGTCTTCACCCCGAGCTTCGCCATCCAGGCGAGGAACGGATATTCGTTGCCGTAAAACCAGACGCCGAGCGTGTGGCCGGGGAAATCAGCCGGGGTCTTCACGCCGGAATCGGCCCGGCAGGTCAGCTCCAGGCCCGAGCGCTTGAAGGGCTGAGCGATGTTGACCACGGGAGAGCCC
>CAXTFP010000272.1:0-5068 GCA_964243135.1 uncultured Lichenihabitans sp. | reverse complement strand
TCCTTCACGCTGCGGGCGGGCGAGATCGCCGGGCTCGCGGGCGTGGCGGGCAACGGCCAGTCCGAGCTGCTCGACGTCCTGGCCGGCATCCGCCCCCTCGCCTCGGGCGAGATCCTCATCGACGGCCGCGCCGTGCCGCCGGCCGAGCGCGACCCGCGCAGCCTGGGCCGGCTCGGCCTCGTCCACGTGCCCGAGGACCGGCTCCGCTCGGGCCTCGTCACCGCCTTCGAGGCGGCCGAGAGCGCCATGCTGGGCGTCCACCGCGAGTCCCGCTTCGGCCCCGGCCCCTTCCTCAGCCGCCGGGCGGTGATCGGCGACATGGCCCGCAAGATGGCCGACTACGACGTGCGGCCCGCGGCCCCGCGGTTGAAGACCGCGAACTTCTCGGGCGGCAACCAGCAGAAGATCGTGCTGGCCCGCGAGATGGAGCGCGACCCCAAGATCGTGCTGGCCGGCCAGCCGACGCGCGGCGTCGACATCGGCGCCATCGAGTTCATCCACCGCCGCCTCGTGGCCCTGCGCGACCGGGGCGTGGCCATCCTGGTGGTGTCGGTGGAGCTCGACGAGATCCTGGCGCTGGGCGACCTGATCCTGGTCATGTGCGGCGGCCGCATCACCGGCCTGCGCCGCCCGCCCCCCGGCGCCGCCAACGATCCCGCCTTCGTGGGGGAGCTCGGCCTGATGATGGCCGGCGTGGAGGACGGGGGAGCCTGATGGACCAGCGGGTGAGCATCGTGACGCTGGGCGTCGCCTCCGTGCCGGCCGCGCGGGGCTTCTACGAGGCGCTGGGCTGGACGGCGTCGAGCGCCAGCCAGGGCGACGACGTGGCGTTCTTCCGGATGAACGGCGCCGCCCTGTCGCTGTTCGGCCGCGCGGCGCTGGCGGCCGACGCGGGGGTCGCGGATTCGCAGCCGGGCTTTCCGGGCATCACCCTGGCGCAGAACCTCGGGAGCCCGGCCGCCGTCGACGCGGCTTATGCCAAGGCGCTGGCGGCCGGCGCCACGGCGCTGAAGACGCCGCAGACGGCCTTCTGGGGCGGCTATTCGGGCTACTTCTCCGATCCCGACGGCCACGTCTGGGAGCTGGCCCACAACCCCTTCTTCCCGCTCGACGCCGCGGGCAACCTGCTCCTGCCCGCGTGAGCGCCGCCCGTCCCCTGCCGGCCTGGGCCGACGTGGTCCTGGTGCCGCTGCTCAGCGTCGCGACCGCCTTCGCGGTCGGCGGACTCGTGGTGGCGGCCATCGGGGTCGACCCGTGGAACGCCGTGCGCGAGCTCGTGCAGGGCAGCCTCGGCTCGGGCGAAGGCCTCGGCTTCACGCTCTACTACGCCACCGACTTCATCTTCACCGGCCTCGCCGTGGCCCTGGCCTTCCAGGGCGGGCTGTTCAACATCGGCGCCGAGGGGCAGGCCTACGTGGGGGGCCTCGGGGCCGCGCTGGTGTGCCTCCACGGCGGCGCCCTGCCGCCCTGGCTGCTGATCCCGCTGGGCGTCGCGGGCGCGGCCCTGTTCGGCGCCGCCTGGGGCGTCGTGCCGGGCGTGCTGCAGGCCAAGCGCGGCAGCCACATCGTCATCACCACCATCATGTTCAACTTCCTGGCCTCGACCCTGATGGCCTACCTCCTGGTGAACATGCTGCGGCCGGCGGGCGACATGCAGGCCGAGTCCGCCGCCTTCCCGCCCTCGGCCGCCGTGCCCTCGATGCAGGCCCTGCTCGGCGCGGTGGGGATCGCGTCGCCGACGACGCCGCTGAATCTCAGCTTCGCCCTGGCGCTGCTCTGCGCCGCCGCCGTCTGGGTCTTCGTGTGGCGCACCCGCACCGGCTTCGAGATCCGCACCGTGGGGCAGAGCCCGCAGGCCGCCGTCTACGGCGGGATCTCGCCGGCCCGCGTCACGGTGCTGTGCATGGCGCTGTCGGGCGCGCTCGCCGGCGGCGTCGCGGTCAACGAGATCATGGGGGTGCAGAACCGGCTGCTGCTCGACTTCACCTCGGGCTACGGCTTCGTCGGCATCGCCGTGGCGCTGATGGGGCGCGGGCACCCGCTCGGCGTCGTGCTGGCCTCGCTGCTGTTCGGCGCCCTCTACCAGGGCGGCGCCGAGCTGGCCTTCGACGAGCCCAAGGTGACGCGCGACATGATCGTGGTGGTGCAGGGCTTCGTGGTGTTCTTCGCCGGCGCCCTCGAAGGGCTGTTCCGCCGCGGCCTCGCCCGCCTGCTCAACGCGCGGCTCCGCCCGGCCGAGGCGGGCGAGACGACCGTGCCGGCGCGCGTCGCCGAGCCCGGCGGGGAGCTGCCCTGATGGAGGAGGCCGTGGCGGGCGCCGCCCTGATCCTGGCTTCCAGCCTCCGTCTGGCGGTGCCGCTGATCTTCGCCTGCCTGGCCGGCCTTTGGTCGGAGCGGGCCGGCATCTTCGACATCGGCCTCGAGGGCAAGATGCTGGCGGCGGCCTTCGCGGCCGGCGCCGCGGCCGACGCCACCGGCAGCGCCTGGGCCGGCCTCGCGGCCGGGATCGCGGCCTCGCTCGCCTTCGCGCTCGCCCACGGCTTCGCGTCCATCGAGGCCCGGGGCAACCAGATCGTGTCGGGCGCGGCCGTCAACATGCTGGCGGCGGGGCTCACGGCCACGGTCGGCAATGCCTGGTACGGCCAGGGCGGCCGCACCCCGCAGCTCACCCTCCCGTCGTCCCGCTTCGAGGGCCTGACCTGGCCGGATGCCGAGGGGATCGGCACGGTGCCGATCCTGGGGCCCCTCTACCGCGACCTCGCTTCGGGCCACAACGTCCTGGCCTACGGGGCGCTGCTGGCCGTGCCGCTCACCGCCTTCGCGCTCTACCGCACGCGCTTCGGGCTGCGCCTGCGCGCCACGGGCGAGAACCCGGCCGCCGTCGACACGGCCGGCGTGTCGGTGCGCGGCATCCGCTACGCCGCCGTGCTGATCGCCGGCCTGCTCTGCGGCTTCGCCGGCACCTACCTGTCGGTGGGGCAGGCCGCGGGCTTCCTCACCGGCATGACGGCCGGCAAGGGCTTCATCGCGCTGGCCGCGCTGGTCTTCGCCAAGTGGCGGCCCTGGCCGGCGCTCGCCACCTGCCTCCTGTTCGGCTTCCTCGACGCCGCCGCGATCCGCCTCCAGGGCACGGTGCTGCCGG
Organism: uncultured Lichenihabitans sp.; assembly: GCA_964243135.1. Classification (GTDB taxonomy): domain Bacteria; phylum Pseudomonadota; class Alphaproteobacteria; order Rhizobiales; family Beijerinckiaceae; genus Lichenihabitans. Next base: position 1,926 of record CAXTFP010000272.1, on the reverse strand, counting down.
GGATCGGCGAAGTGCCGGTCCAGGCCATCCAGGCCCTGCCCTACCTCTTGACCGTGGTGCTGCTCGCGGGCTTCATCGGCCGCGCGGTGCCCCCGCGCGCCGGCGGGATCCCCTACACCAAGGAGCGGTGATGGCCGCGGACGGGCTCGCAAAAGCGTCTGGCGGCTTTGGAATGAGGCGGTATGGTGTCGTCGCACATGGGAGTCGGGACATGAAGGACCTGCACACGGATCCGGCCATCCTGCGCGCCCTGCGGGCCGCGGTCGCCCGTGAACTCACCGCCGAGGAAGTGGAGCAGCAGCGCATCTCCTTCGTGCTCGGGTCGCTCAAACACGACAGCGGCGTCACGCGCCCTCAGATCAAGACAATCCTCGCGCGGCAGGCGGGGCGAAAGACGCCGGCGTGATCCTCTTCGAGCTCGTGGGGGACGAGGGTGATCCGGCCTACCAGGCGCTCGAAGTCGCCAACGGCAACCGTCAGTACGATTTCCTTCGCTCGGTCGTCGAAGCCGCCCTCGCGGTCGATCGGCCGTTCCTGTCGCAGCACGTGATCAAGGCCCTGAACTTCCAGGCTATCACCTGCCTGCACACCAATCCGGGAGACTACCGCCCCTGCGAGGTGACGGTCGGATCCTATGAACCGCCCCAATACTACCGCGTGCCGGCGTTGATGGACGACTTCGTCAACGTCGTGAACCGCATCTGGGAGAAGAGCGATCCGGTCGTCCTCGGCGCCTTCGTCCTGTGGCGCCTCAATCACATCCACCCGTTCGTCAACGGCAACGGCCGCACGGCGAGGGCCGCCTGCTACTTCACGATCTGCCTCGCCGCGAAGGGATGGCTGTCGGGGACCGTCATCCTGCCCGAACTGATCCGGAGGGAGAGATCCGACTACATTGCGGCCCTCCGGCATGCTGATGAGTCCGCCGCGCGGGGCACGGTCGATCTCGCCCCGCTCCATGCCCTCCTGGTCCGTCTGCTGTCGGAGCAACTGGCCTCGTCGCCGCCCGACGACGAGGCGCCGGTGGAACCTCCGTCTTGACCGTGGCATCCCGCGCGGGCTTGATCCTCCGCCCAGCCCCCGGGGGTGTGCCAGATCAAGGAGCGGTGATGGCCGCGGTCGATGACCTGTTCGCGGCGGCGCTGGCCGCCCAGCGCCACGCCTACGCGCCCTATTCGCGCTTCCGCGTCGGCGCCGCCGTGCTGACGCCCTCGGGCCGCATCTTCGCGGGCTGCAACGTCGAGAACGCCGCCTATCCGGTCGGCGCCTGCGCGGAAGCCGGCGCCATCTCGGCCATGGCGCTGGCGGGGGAGCGGAGCATCGCGGCCGTGATGGTGGTGGGGGATGGCGACGCCCTCGTCACGCCCTGCGGCGGGTGCCGGCAGCGCATCCGCGAGTTCGCCGGACCCGAGGCGCCGGTCCACGTCGCCGGGCCGGAGGGCGTCCGGCGCTCCTTCACGCTCGACGAGCTCCTGCCGGCGAGCTTCGGCCCCGAGCACCTGGCCGTCCGGGAGGCCTGACCCCATGGAGCAGAGCGAGGAAGCCGCGGCCGTCCTGGCGGAGCGCGGCGTCAGTGGGCCGATCGAGATCGCCGTCGTGCTCGGCACCGGCCTCGGCAACATCGCGGAAGCGCTGGAGGACCCGGTTGCCGTGCCCTACGCCGACCTGCCGGGCTTCCCGGCCGGGGGCGTGTCGGGCCACGCCGGGCGGCTCGTCGCCGGCACCTGGGAAGGGGCGCGCCTCGTCGCCCTCCAGGGACGCTCCCATTACTACGAGACCGGCGACGCCGCCGCCATGCGGGTGCCGTTGGAAACGCTGCGGCACCTCGGCGTGCGCAGCCTCCTGCTCACCAACGCGGCGGGCTCGCGCCATCCCGACTGGTACCCGGGCTCGCTGGCGCTGGTGAGCGACCACATCAACTTTTCG
>CAXTFP010000271.1:0-5076 GCA_964243135.1 uncultured Lichenihabitans sp. | reverse complement strand
GGCCAGCACGCCGCCCGGCAGGGAAGCGGCCCGCAGCAGCGCGGCCCCGCCGCGCCCGGCCGCGGCGGCGAGGTCGGCCGCGGCCTCGACCGCTTCGGGGAACAGCAGCGCCCCGCCCGCGCGTGGGACGGCGTGGATGACCTCCAATCGACTCTGCAGGGCGCCGACCTCGGCCGGCCCCGCGACCGTGAGGGGGCCGCGGCCCTCACGGGCGATGACGTCGAGAGCTCGCGCGTCGGCCGACACGAGGTGGGCCGTGCCCTCGCGGGCCTCGTCGGTGAGCAGCACCGTCCCGCCCGCCTGAAGGCGCGCCATCGCCTCGTCCCACTGCGACATGGAAGCTCCCATCTCCGGCGACGTCACGCGAGGACGAGGGTGTGCACCCGGCCGTCCCGCCCCCGGATCTCCGCCCGATCCGCGTCGGCGCCGCCGCCCTTGCGGATCACCACCCACTCGTCCCACAGCCCGGCCTCCGCGACGCTGTCCGTCACGGCCGGCCCGGCCTCGACCAGCACCTCCAATGCGCCGGCCGCGCCCAGCATGTCCAGCGCGCCCGCGAGGTCGCCGGCCACGAAGGCGTCGAGGCCCCGCCCGGCGGCGCCCGCGAGATAGGGGCCCGGCACGCGGCCGCGGCGGTCGAGGATGGCGAGCCCGCGGCGCCGGTCCGGGTGGTCGGGCACGCGGCGCACGTCGAAGCGCGGGTCGTCGGCCAGCACCGTGCCGGACCCCGTCAGTATGGCGTCGGCGCGCCGGCGCAGGGCGTGGGCGTAGCGCAGCGCCGCCTCGGACGTGAAGGTCTTGGCGCCGGGCGGCGGGATCATGGAGCCCGACGGGTCGAGCGCCTGCTTCACCGTCACGAAGGGCCGGCCCGTCGCGGCGTGCTTGGCGAAGGGCGCGACGAGGTCGCGGCAGGCTTGCCCCAGCGCCGCGGCTCCCGCGCCGGGGAGGTCCGCCACCATGCGGACGTCGAGCCCGGCGCGGGCGAGCCGCGCGGCCCCCCCGCCCACGACGGCGGGGTTGAGGTCGCGGGCGCCGATCACCACCGCGCGGGCCGGCGTCGACAGGATGGCCTCGGTGCAGGGCGGGGTGCGGCCGTGGTGGTCGCAGGGCTCAAGAGTGACGACGACCGTGCGGATGCGGTCGGCCGTGCCGGCCGAACGGCAGGCCGCGATGGCGGCGGCCTCGGCGTGGGCGGTGCCGGCGCGGCGATGGGCTTCGAGGGCGAGGACGTTCCCCTCTGCGTCGAGCAGGCAGCAGCCGACCGTGGGATTCGGGGCCGTGGCGCCGCGGTACGCGGCCGCCGCCTCGATCGCCCGGTGCATGGCGCCGTCCACTTCCCGCGGCAGCGATGAGGGGGGTGACGGGTCCAGGTGGAGCACGGCTGGCAGGGATCCGCGAAGCGTTCGAGGAAGGCCGCGCCGGGCTGTCGGTCCGCGGTGACGATCTCACGTAATGCGGCTCCGGGCCCCCCGCAAGCCGGCCCGCGGGAGCCGCCGCGCGGGCCGGAACTTATGGCTGCGGCCGGCCGTAAGCCTGCGGCATCTCGGCGCTTCGGGGGCGGGAACCGGATCGCGGGCGAGAGGGAGGGCGCCACCATGTTGCTGCGCGTGTCGGGCAAGAACCTGGACATCGGCGAGTCGCTGCGCGTCCACGCGAGGGATCGGATCGGCGCCGCCATCGCCAAGTATTTCGACCGCGAGGCGACCGGCCACGTCACCCTCCAGCCGGACGGGCCGGCCTTCCGCGCCGACATGGTGCTGCACCTGCCGGCCGGCATCACGCTCCAGGCCGAGGGCCACGCCCACGACCCCTATGCCACCGTCAACCAGGCCGTGGAGCGCCTGGAGAAGCGGCTGCGCCGCCACAAGCGCCGCATGCAGGATCGGGGCGCCAACCCGCGGGGCCGGGCCGCGGGGGCCGCCGCGGGCGACACTTCGGCGCCCGACGGGGAGGAGCCGCTGGTGGCGCACCGCACGCTGGAAGCGCCGGAAGGCGAGGAGGTGGGGTCGGACTTCAGCGCCGTCGTCGTGGCTGAGTCGGGCGTCGCCCTGAAGCGCATGTCGGTGTCGGCCGCGGTGCTGGAGCTCGACATGTCGGGCGCCCCGGTCCTGATGTTCCGCCCGAGCGCCTCGGGCGAGCCCAACGTGGTGTATCGGCGCAGCGACGGCCATATCGGCTGGATCGACCCCTCGAAGCCGGCCGGACGATTGGCCGAGCGGGCCTGACCCGTGCTATGCGGTCCGCGCTCCGGCGGCGGACCGTCCACAGGTCCCGCTGGCACGGAAGTTGCCGAGTTTCGGCACGGGAGCCGATGGACTCAAGACGAGATGCCATTAGATGACTTGATCACCGCCGATGCGATCCTGCCGGCGCTGCGCGTCAACACCAAGAAGTCGGCCCTGCACGAGATGAGCGAGCGCGCGGGCGCCGTGTCGGGACTGGGCGCGCGGGAAATCTACGACGCGGTGCTCCAGCGCGAGCGGCTGGGGTCGACGGGGGTGGGCAACGGCATCGCCATCCCGCACGGCAAGCTCGTGAGCTGCACCAAGATCATCGGGGTCTTCGCCCGGCTGGAGCGGCCGATCGAGTTCGAATCCCTCGACGGCGCGCCGGTCGACCTCGCCTTCCTGCTGGTCGCCCCCGAGGCATCGGGCGCCGACCACCTGAAGGCCCTGGCCCGCATCGCGCGCGCGCTGCGCGAACCCCACATTCTGGCCCGGCTCCGCGCCACCCGCGACGCCGTCGGCCTCTACGGCGTGCTCACCCAGCAGCAGACGTCCAACGCGGCCTGACCCACCCCGTCCCGCCACGTCCCGGAATGGGACTGCGCCCTCAATGCTCGACCCTCAGCGCCGCTTCCAGCGACATCTTCGCGGATCCCGGCTTGAGCGGCTTCTGCTGGCTCTCGTGCGGGGCCCAGCCGAGCAGCCACACGAGGTCGAAGGTGGCGCGCAGGCGCCCGTCCGGATCCGAGAAGCGCTCCGCATAGATCTGCGCCGCCCGCAGCAGCACGGCACGCCGCAGCGGCGGGCGGTGGCGCAGCACGAGGGCGTTGGTCGCCCCCATGGCGCGCAGGTCGGCGAAGAGCCGGAAAGAGTCGCGGTAGCGCACCACCAGGGGCTCGGTGTCGCTCACCGGCAGGGCGAAGCCGGCGCGCTGCAGCAGGCCGCCGAGGTCGCGCAGATCCGAGAAGGGCGCGACCCGCGGGCTCGCCCCGCCCGACATTTCGCTCTCGGCCGCCGACAGCGCCTGCCGCAGCTCGGTCAGCGTGTTGCCGCCGAACATGCAGCACAGGAACAGCCCGTCGGGGCTCAAGGCGCGGCGCGCCTGCACCAGCGCGCCCGGCAGGTCGTCGACCGCGTGCAGCGCCTGGCAGGAGACGACGAGGTCGAAGCTCCCCGGCGCGAAGGGCTGGCGCTCTTCGTCGCCCACCACCGTCCGCCAGCGGCCCGCGCCCGCGGCCTCCGCGACGGGGGCGAGGCGGGTGATGTCGGCCTTCGGCAAAACCTCCGCCAGCGTGGCCGCGACGTCGGGGCGCGGGGTGCCGAGGTCGAGCACGCGGCGGAAGTCGCGCTTGACGACCGACAGGCGCTCGGCGAGGTCGCCGGCCGCGCGGGCCAGGATGAAGTCTTCGCCGCCGGCCGCGACCGCGCGGGCGAGGCGCCGGCGCAGCAGCGGCCGGTCGAAGATCTGCGGAGCGCGGGGGGGAGAGGGTGTCACACCTCCGATATGGCGCGCCGCCGGGGGGCGTCAAAGGGCTGCGGCACCCGGACCGGCCGTACGGGCGTTGCACAGCTATCGACGGTGACGGCACAGGGGCGGCGGACATGGATCTCGGCACGGACATCGCCGACGACGTGGGGGTCGCGCCGCACCTGCTGACGGGCGCCGCGGCGCCGGCCCTGGATCCGGCGACGCTGCCGCCGCTGCGCCACCATCGCCTGTGGCGCCCGAAGCGCGTGCTGGTGACCCGCTCGGCACGGGACTGGCCACGCGCGATGGAGATGGCGGCCCGGGCGGCCTCCTACGGGGCCGAGGTGGTGGAATTGCCCAACGACAGGCTCACGGGCCTCACCTCAGGGGACAATCCCGCGGCCGACTATCGGCTCGCTAAGGCGACGCTCGCCGTGGTAGTGGCGTCGCCCGCCAAGCGGCGGCTGCAGCCCATCCCGCCCTCGGCCGACTGGCGCTTCGACCTCGCGGAAGGCTGCCCGGCGCATTGCCAGTACTGCTACCTCGCGGGCTCGCTGGCGGGGCCGCCGATCACGCGCGCCTATGCCAACGTCGAGGAGATCCTCGACGGCCTCGCGGCCTATGTCGGGCAGGGCAAGATCACCTCGGCCTCGGCGGCGCGCGCCCACGAGGGCACCACCTTCGAGGCCTCCTGCTACGCCGACCCGCTCGGCGTCGAGCACATCACGGGCTCGCTGTCGGAGGCCGTGACGTATTTCGGGCGCTGGGACGCGCCGGTGCAGCTCCGCTTCACGACGAAGTTCGCCGACGTGTCGCCGCTCCTGAGCCTCGCCCACGCGGGGCGCACGCGGGTCCGCATGTCGGTGAACGCGCCGAGCCTGATCCGCTTCGAGGGCGGCACGAGCCCGCTGGCCGAGCGGCTGCGCGGCCTCGGCGCCCTGGCGCGGGCGGGCTACAAGGTGGGGCTGACGGTGGCGCCGATCCAGCCCGTCGAGGATTGGCGGGCCGGCTACGCCGAGCTCTTCGCCGCCGCCGCGCGCGAGCTCGACGGCGCACCGAACCTCGACCTCACGGCCGAGCTCATCACGCACCGCTTCACGCCGAAGTCGAAGACCGTGCTGCAGGGCTGGTATCCGACCTCGAAGCTGGAGATGGACGAGGAGAAGCGGTCCCGCAAGCTCACGAAGTTCGGCGCCGTCAAGCACGTCTACCCGGCGGCGCTGATGAAGGAGATGCGGGCCGAGCTGACGGCCCTGCTCGCCCGCCACCTGCCGGCCGCGAACGTGCTCTATTGGACGTGACAGGAAAATCCCTGGAAAAATCCTGCTCTCGAAAGAATGATCGATCAGCCTGGATTCCAAAGGGCGAGCCCTTTGGCGGGTC
>CAXTFP010000270.1:1627-5080 GCA_964243135.1 uncultured Lichenihabitans sp. | reverse complement strand
GTCCGGCCCCGCGGCCACCCCTTCGCGCGCGAGGTCGCGCTCGGTGCGGGGCTCGACGCGGACGCGGTCTGGGCCGTGGTCGACGAGGGGCCGGGCCTGTCGGGCAGTTCGATGGGGGCCGCGGCCGACGCCCTGGCGCGGAGCGGTGTGCCGGCCGGGCGCGTGGTGCTGTTTCCGTCCCACGCCGGCCCGCCGGGGCCCGCCGCGAGCGCGGCACATCGCCGGCTCTGGGCGACGGCACGCTCCGCCACCGTGTCCTTCGAGGCGCTGCTGCTCGACGGCGCCGAGCCCGGGCGCGGCCTCGCCGACTGGGCCATCGACATCACGGGCCCGCTGCGCGCCCCGCCCCTCGACGTGGCGGGCGGCATGTGGCGCCGGCATCTCTGCGCGGACGAGGCCGCGTGGCCCGCCGTCGACCGGCAGAACGAGCGCCGCAAGGTGCTGCTCGACGGGGCGAGCGGCCGCGTGCTGCTGCGCTTCACCGGGCTCGGCAGCTTCGGGCGCGACAAATACCGCCGCGCCCGCGCCCTGGCCGAGGCGGGCTTCGGCGTGGCGCCGCTCGCCTGGCGGCACGGCTTCCTCCTGGAGCCCTGGCGGCACGACCTCCGCCCGGTGAGCTTGGCCGAGGTCGACAGAACCGCCTTCCTCGACCGCGTGGCCGCCTACCTGGCGTTCCGCGCCCGCGCCTTCCCGGCGGACGGGCAAGCGGGCTCGTCCCTGGACGCCCTCCTGGCCATGGCGCGGACCAACGCCGCGGAAGCCCTGAGCGATGAGATGGGGTGGCGGGTCGACGCCTGGGCGTCGCGCCTGCCCGCCCTGGCGCCGCTCGCGCGCCCGGTGGCGGTCGACGGGCGGCTCGCAGCCCACGAGTGGCTGCACGACGGGCGCGGCCTGTTCCTCAAGACCGACGCGCTCGACCATTGCGCCGGCCACGACCTCGTCGGCTGCCAGGACGTCGCCTGGGACGTGGCCGGCGCCGCGGCCGAGTATGCGCTGTCGGACCAGGAGACTGAGGCACTGCGGGCCGGCGTCGAGCGGCGCGGCGCGATCTGCGACGCCCGGCTCGTCGGCTTCTTCCGCCTCGCCTATCCGGCCTTCGCGGTCGGCGCGCTGACCTTGGCGCGGAGCCGCGAGACGGGGGCCGAGGCCGACCGGCTGGCGCTCGCGCTGGCGCGGCAGACGGCGGCGCTGCGCCGCGCCCTCGGCGGAGAGGCCGTTGAGGAGAATAGAACTTTTCGCGACGGGCGACGTTAGCCCAGTTCTTGCATGACCATCGCCGCCGTCCGCTCCGCGGGCGCAGCATCGGGCGCCCTTTCGCCGCCGGGGAACAGCCGCCATGAAGATCCGCTGTGGATACAGCCTCTCCTACTACTGCCCCCAGGCGGTGCCGATGCAGTTCCTGCTCAGCGTGCACCCGTCGCGCGAGCGCGACCTCGTGACCGAGCAGGTCATGCGGACCGACCCCTATCTCCCGGCGCGCGTAGTGCTGGACCATTTCGGCAACCGGCTGACCCGCATGGTCGTGCCGCCCGGCGAGATCGGCCTGTCGGCGGACTTCGTCGTCGAGGACAGCGGCTTGCCCGACGAGGTGAACTGGGACGCTCAGGAAGTGCCGGTCGACCGGCTGCCGGACGACGTGCTGATCTACCTGATGGGCAGCCGCTACGCCGACACGGACCTGCTCGGCGACGTCGCCTGGCAGCTCTTCGGCGGCACGCCGCGCGGCTGGGCGCGCGTGCAGGCCATCGTCGACTACGTGCACGACCGCATCCGCTTCGACTACCAGCTCGCGCGCAACACCCGCACGGCCAGCGAGGGGCACCAGGAGCAGGTCGGCGTGTGCCGCGACTTCGCCCACCTCGCGGTCAGCCTGTGCCGCTGCATGAACATCCCGGCCCGCTACTGCACGGGCTACCTCGGCGACATCGGGGTGCCGCCGGTCGACGCGCCGATGGACTGGAGCGCCTGGTTCGAGGTCTATCTCAGCGGGCGCTGGTACACGTTCGACGCCCGGCACAACACGCCCCGCATCGGCCGCATCGTCATGGCGCGGGGCCGCGACGCCACCGACGTCGCCATCTCGACCGCCTTCGGTTCCGCTATTCTGGGCCGCTTCGACATCATCACCGAGGAAATGCGGGAGCAGACCAGCCACCGCCACGACTATTCGGGGCATTTCCCCCCGAGCGCGCTCGACGAACAGCAGCCCATGCCGGTGCTGTCGGGAAATTGACACCGCCCCGCCGCGGACCGTGAGGCTTTCCGGAGCCGCCGAATTGCGCTAGGCCCGTGTCCACCCTCCGGCGACGGCGCCGCTCCACCGGCCGAGCGCGGTCGCCGGGGTTCCGCCCGCGGGCGTTGCACGGGAAGCGGATGACGGTTCTCTCGGTTCGGCACCTCACCCAATACGAGTACAAGGCGCCGGTGCGCTTCGGCGAGCATCGGCTGATGTTCCGCCCCCGCGACAGCTACGACCAGCGCCTGATCTCGTCCGAGATGATCATCTCGCCCGAGCCGAAGCGGGTCCGCTGGTTTCACGACGTGTTCGGCAATTGCGTGGCGGTGGCGAGCTTCGCGGGCGAGGCGCCCCTCCTCACCTTCGACACGCGGATCGTGCTCGACCACACGCCTTCGAACGCGCCCGACTTCGTGATCGAGGACTATGCCAAGACCTACCCCTTCACCTACGGCGCGGAGGAGCGGCCCGACATCTCGCGGCTGATCGAGCGGCAGTACCTCGATCCCGAGCACCAACTCGACAAGTGGGTCCGGCGCTTCGTGCGCTACGGCCAGCGAACCGACACGGGCGAGCTGCTGATGACGCTGACCTACGCGATCAAGGAAAGCTTCACCTACGCGCGGCGCTTCGAGCGCGGCACGCAGGACCCGCTGCTGACGCTGAACAGCGGCAAGGGCACCTGCCGCGACTTCGCCGTGCTGATGATGGAGGCGGTGCGCACGCTCGGCTTCGCGGCGCGCTTCGTGTCGGGCTACCTTTACGTGCCCCGCGACCAGGGCGAGGAGCACCTCGGCGGCGGCAACACCCATGCCTGGTGCCAAGTCTACCTGCCGGGCGCCGGCTGGGTGGAGTTCGACCCCACCAACGGCATCGTCGGCAACCGCGACCTGATCCGCGTGGCGGTGGCGCGCGACCCCCGCCAGGCGATCCCCCTGCAGGGCAACTATTTCGGCAACGCCGCCGACTACGTGGGCATGACAGTGTCGGTGGACGTGCAGGAGGTGGAGCCGCCCGCCGTCCTCACCGGCCCGGACAGCCGCCCCGCCGAGCGCAGCCGCGGCCCCGACGGCGCCGCGCTCCCCGTGGCGGGCGACAGCATCACGACCGAGCTCGAACAGGCGTGAGCCCTTCTCCCCTCCGGGGAGACGGTGACCGAGCGACGCGGGGGCGGGTGAGGGGGGATCATCACCCCGCGCGCCGCCTCCGCCCGCCCG
>CAXTFP010000270.1:0-1617 GCA_964243135.1 uncultured Lichenihabitans sp. | reverse complement strand
CGGTGGGACGCTTAAGCCGCGCTACGCCCGACCCACGCGCGACAACCCGTCCGAGGCGGTGTGGTTCTCGGGGTCGATGGTCTTGGCGCGGGCGTAGGATTCCTGCGCCTTGCCGCGGTTGCCGCTCTTCTCGTAGGCGACGCCCAGGCCCGCCCAGGCTTCGGCGTTCTTGGAGTCGACGTTGAGGGCGGCGTTGTAGTCCTCGATCGCCTGCTCGAACTTGCCCTGGGCCGTCAGGCTCTGGGCGCGGGCCTGGTAGGGGGCGGCCGCGAAGGGATCGCGGTCGATGGCGTTGTCGAAATCCGTCACCGCCGCGGCCTGGTCGCCCCGCCGCTGGTGGATCAGCCCGCGGGCGTGGAAGGCCTGGGCGCCCTGCGCGCCCTCGGAGTTCAGCTTGATGGCCTGGTCGAGGTCCGACAGGGCCCCGTCGAGGTTGCCCTGCACGCGCAGCAGGTTGCCGCGGCCGAGATAGGCCGGCGCGTGGTTCGGGTTGGCCTGAAGGGCGTGGTTGAAGTCCGCCAGGGCGAGGTCGTTGCGGCCGGACTGGCGGTAGGCGAGCGCCCGGTTGGTGTAGGCGGCCGCGTTGTTGGAGTCGATCGCCACGGCCTTGGTGAAGTCGCCGATGGCCTTGTCGAAGTCGCCGGTGCGGGCATAGGCGGCCCCGCGAGTGTTGAAGGCCTCGGCATCGTGCGGGTTGCGGGCCACCACGTCGGACAGCGACGCGAGGTTGACCGACGTGTCCTTGGAGCGCGGCGTCACCTCGGCGATGCCCATGCCGACCGTGCCGACGGAGCCGGCCGTCTCGCAGCCCGCGAGCCCGAGCCCGACCAGCAGCACGAGCGGGACGGCGGCGTGGCGCGCGGAACTCGCCCGGCCGCGCGGCAGGGGCGCGCGATCATCGGAACCGCGGGATCTCATCACCATCGTCATCGCGCGCCCACCACCCACAGCAAAGCCGGCCGCCCCTCGCGGAGGTCGCCGCGAGGGATGCAGGCCCAATGCGGCTCAACTGCGGACGCCGACAAAGAAAACCCACACTGTTGCGGATGCGCCTCAGGCCACCCGCGGGCACGACCGCCCGGTCCGCGCCGCAGCGCGACACTGGGGCGCCATGGTTGTCAAAGGGTAAACGCGGGCGGGATCGTCACTCCGCCGTGCACCGGCAGGACGGCGCGCCGGCGGACTCGGCGTCCACGCAGTCGGCCGTCTCGCGCGACGGGCAGCTCACCGAGCACTGCGCCGTGTGCAGCTCGTTCGAGGCCGTGCACACGTAACCCGGGCCGCCCTTGAGCTTCTGCTCGCTCCGGGCGCGCGGCACGGGGCCGGCGCCGGCGTCGCCTTCCTGGGCCACGGCCCCCGACGCGGCCGCCGCCCCGGCCATCAGGGCGGCCAGCGCCAGCATCACCATCCGCATCGCCCATCCCCCGTCCGACCTACGGGGCTCAACGGATCGGCGGGCCGGCGGTTGCCTCGTCTCCGTCCCCCGGGGCGGTGCGATGGAGCGTCGCAGCCCCGGCCGGGCGCTCCCCCACGGTGTCGCCCAGCACCGCGATCACCCGGCCGATGCGGGCCAGGATGGAGGTCGGTGCGGCCGGCGGGGACGGAATAGGCGTCGGG
>CAXTFP010000269.1:0-5090 GCA_964243135.1 uncultured Lichenihabitans sp. | reverse complement strand
GCGGGGGCCGGGTGCTCGGAGGTCGCCCTCGTCGGCGGGGGCGCTGAAGCGCACGGGCGGGGGCATGACGGGCCCCGTGGGGCGGCGGGGGTGCGGCGCCTCCCGCATCAGCTCCCGGTGGCGCGCGTGGTCGCTGGCGAGGGCCTGCGACAGGTCCCAGACCGGCGCCGCCGGCACGCCCGCCTCCTCCAGGGCGTCGACGACCGCGGCGACGGTCCGCGTCCCCGTCCAGGCCTCGACGGCGGCCCGCAGCGCGTCCCGCTCGGCGAGCCGGGCCGCGTCCGTGGCGAAGCGGGCGTCGCCGGGGAGCTCCGGGCGCCCCATCGCGCCCGCGAGCCGGGCGAAGAGCGCGTCGTTGGCCACCGCGATCACCACGGGACCGTCCGCGGCCGCGAAACTGTCCATCGGGGCGCTGATCGGATGGGCGTTGCCGAGGCGCCCGGGCGGCGGGGCGGCGCCGACGATCTGCGACAGGCCGACCACCTGCAGCGAGATCATCGTGTCCAGCATGGCCACGTCGACGTGCTGGCCGAGCCCCGTCTTCTCGCGCTGCAGCAGTGCGGCCAGGGCGCCCCAGGAGCCGTAGATCCCGGCCACGACGTCGCCGATGGCGTCCCCCACCCGCGTCGGGGCACCGCCCGGCCAGCCCGTGGCGCTCATCAGCCCGCCCATGGCCTGGACGATGTGGTCGTAGGCGGCGCGCGGGGCGAGCGGGCCGGTCTGGCCGAAGCCCGAGATGCTGACGTAGACGAGGCGGGGGTTGACCCGCCGCAGGCTCTCGTAGTCGATGCCGAGCCGGGCAGTGACGCCGGGGCGGAAGTTCTCGACCAGCACGTCGGACCGCTCGACCAAGCCGCGCAGAAGCGCCAGCCCCTCGGCCCACTTCATGTCGAGCGTGACGCTCTTCTTGCCCTGGTTGACCAGCATGAAGTAGCTGCTCTCGCCGTCGACCTCCGGCGAGAAGGCGCGGGAGTCGTCGCCGCGGCCGGGGATCTCGATCTTGGTGACGCTCGCCCCGAGGTTCGCCAGCAGGGACGCGCAGTACGGCCCGGCGAGCACGCGGGCGAGGTCGAGGACCTTGACGCCGTGCAGCGGCCGGGATGCCGGGGGGGTCGTCATGGGGCTTCCAGGGTCATGGGTTCCGGCGGAGCGCCGAGGGCCTCCGCGACGGCCGCGGCGAGGTCGCCGCCGTCGATCAGCTCGCGCAGGGCCGCGAGGTCGGGGTACATGTCGCGGTCGCCCTCGCGCGGGGCGACGCGGCGGCGGATCGCGCGATGGGCCGCCCCGGTCCCGCGCCCCGCGCGCAGAGGGGCGTGGAGGTCCAGCGCTTGCGCGGCGCAGAGCAGCTCGACCGCGAGGATGTCCGCGAGATTGTCGGCGGAGGTGCGCGCCTTGACGGCCGCGGCGACCCCCATGGAGACATGGTCCTCCTGGCCCGCGCAGGTCGAAAGGCTGTGGACGCTGGCGGGGGCGGCGAGCCGGCGGTTGTCGGCCGACAGGGCCGCCGCCACGTAGGGCGGGATCATGAAGCCCGAATGCGATCCCTTGCCGTCGGCCAGGAAGGCCGGCAGGCCGCTGAGGTGGCTGTTGGTGAGGCGGTCGGAGCGCGCCTGGGACATGCCGCTGACCTCGGCGAGCGCCACGGCCAGCACGTCGAGCGCCAGCGCGGTCGGGGCGCCGTGGCCGTTGCCGCTGTGGAGCACCACGAGCTCGCCGTCCTCGACGAGGAAGGCCGGGTTGTCCGTGACGCTGTTGAGCTCGACGTCGAGCACGGCCTCGCAATAGCCGAGCGCGTCGCGCACCGCGCCGTGGACCTGGGGCATACAGCGCAGGCTCAGCGCGTCCTGGAGCCGGTGGGTGCGGTTCGCCGCCACGATCTCGCTCCTCTCGAGGAGGCGCATCAGGCGGGCCGCGGTCGCGATCTGGCCGGGGTGGGGGCGCAGGCGCTGTACCCTGGGATCGAAGCCGCGGGTGTTGCCGCGCAGGCTCTCGATGCTCATGGCCCCGGCCACGTCCGCGAGGTCGACGAGGTGCCGCACGCGGTCGAGCGCCAGGGCGCCGAGGCCGGTGATCTCGTGGGTGCCGCTGATCAGCGCGTGGCCCTCGCGCGGGCCGGGAAGGCGCCGGGCGATGCCGGCCCGCGCCAGGGCTTCGGCGCCCGGCAGCAGTTCCCCCCGGTACCAGGCCCGGCCGTGGCCGAAGACCGCGAGGCCGATGTGGGACGTGGCGATGAGGTAGCCGACGGAGCCGCCGCCCGGCGACCAGGGCGTGACCCCGCGGTCGAGCATCTCGGCCATGGTGACGGCGAGCTCCGGGCCGACCCCGCTCGCCCCCTGCAGCAGCGCCGCGATCATCGCGGCCATCATGGCCCGCACCGCGGGCACGTCATGCGGGGCACCCACGCCGCTGGCGTGGCTGCGCAGCAGATTGATCTGCACCTCGGCGATTTCCTCGGGCCCGAGCCGGACGCCGGACAGGTCGCCGACGCCGGTGGTCAGCCCGTAGATCTGCCGCCCCTCGGCGAGGGCGCTGGCCACGAGGTCGCGGGTGGCCGTCATGGCGCCGAGCCGCCGCTCGTCGAGCGCCACGGGCGCGCCGCCCGCGACCGCCGCCACATCCGCCACCGTCGTCCGCGCCCCGCCGAGCGTCACCGTTCTCACGCGCCCCTCCCTGTCGTGCTGGCCCATGATGGCCTCCGGGATGACGATGCCGAGTCCCGGGCGCCGTGTCATTCCGTGTTCAAAGGAACTCCGGCCTTTTGCGGATGTGAGGGCGAACCCTTCAGGATCCCAAACGGGGCGATCTCACCCCGGAAGCCGGCAGAAGCCTCGTCGCGGGGAAGGCGCGACCCGCGCCGCGCCGCCGCGTTCATTTCAGGCCGTGCGCCGCGAGCCAGCTCGACGCCACGGCATCGTAGCTCTCGTGTTCGTTGAGGCGGGCGTTCATGGCGATGAGGTCGTCGGTCGTGAGCGCGGCCGAGACGGCGTCGAGGGTCGCGGCGACCTTGTCGGCGATCTTCTTCTCGGCGATCAGGGGGACGATGTTCTGGGCCGGGAACAGGTTCTTCGTGTCCACGAGGGCGACGAGCCTGCTCTGCTTCATGGCCGGGTCCGTGGAGGTCATGTCGGCCGCCTGGACCTGGCCGTTGCCCAGGGCCGACAGGGTCAGCGGCCCGGCGACGTCGAGCGTCTTGAAGGACTTGAATTTCAGCCCGTAGATTTCCTTGAGCCCGACCACGCCTTCCTTGCGGGTCTTCCACTCCGGCGGGCCGCCGAGCACCATCTCCCCGGCGTGGGACGACAGGTCGGCGATCGTCTTCAGCTTGTACAGGTCGGCGGTGGCCTGGGTGACGGCCACGACGTCGGAGTCCTGCGCCGCCGAGGGCTTCAGCATGGCGATGCCCTTCGGCAGCGCCTTCTTCAGCGCCGCGGCGACGTCCTCGGGGGAACTGGCCGTGGCGTCCTTGTCGAGGTAGCTCATGGTGGCCCCGCTGTATTCGGGGATCAGGTCGATCGAGCCGTCGAGCAGTGCCGGCATGTAGACTTCGCGGCTGCCGATGTTGAGCCTGGTGTCGACCGCGACGCCCTTGGCGGCCAGCGCCCCAGCGTAGATCGTGGCGAGGAGCTGGCTTTCCGGGAAGTCGGCCGAGCCGACCGTGATGGCCGGGCCGTCGGCGGCCCGCGCCGGGACGGCCAGAAGGACGCACAGCGCGAGCGACCACAGGGACAGCCTGATCGTGGTCGACATGATGATCTCCGGTGGCGAAGTGGCGGGAGGGGGGTGGAGGGGTCGTCAGGGCACCGCGGCGACGTCGGCGCGCGTCGGCACCCTGCGGGTGAGGCCGGGCGAGACCGCGAAGCGGGCGATGAGGCCGATCGCGAGGTCGACGCCGAGCGCCAGCGCGCCGACCAGCACCGCGCCGGCCGCCATCTGGGCGTAGTCGTTCTGGGCCCGCCCATCGATGATCAGCCGGCCGAGGCCCCCGAGCGACACGTAGGCCGCGATCGTCGCGGTGGACACGACCTGGAGGGTGGCGCCGCGGAGCCCGGACAGGATCAGCGGCAGCGCGCAGGGCAGCTCCACCCGGAACAGAAGCCCGAGCGGCCGGTAGCCCATGCCCCGCGCCGCATCCACCGTGGCGGGATCGACGGCCGCCATGCCCGCATAGGTGCCGGTCATGATGGGCGGCACCGCGAGCAGGATGAGGACGACGAGGCTCGGCACCACGAAGGCGAGGTCCGACGCGAAGACGGGGCCGAGCAGGATCACCAGGAGCACGATGAGGCCGAGGCTCGGCAGGGCCCGCAGCACGTTGGCGAGGCCGGCGATCAGCGCCACGCCCTTGCGGGTGTGGCCGACGTAGAGGCCGACCGGCAGGGCGACGAGGCTCGCGGCCAGCAGCGCCATGGCGCTGTAGGCCAGGTGCTCCAGCAGGCGGGCCGGGACGCCGTCCGCGTCGGCCCAGTGATCGGGGTCGAGGAACCAGGCGATCACGGCTCGCCCGCCCTCGGCTGCCAGGGGGTGAGGCGGCCCGCGATCACCTGCACGCCGGCGTCGAGCAGCACGGCCAGGAGCAGGCAGAGCACCATGCCGGCCAAGATCGGCGTCAGGAAGTGGAGCTGGATCCCCTGGGTGAACAGGAGGCCGAGCTGCGGCGTGCCGACCAGGGCCGCGACCGAGACCACGCTGACGTTGGACACGACCGCGACCCGGAGGTTGGCCGCGATCACCGGCGTGGCGACCGGCAGCTCGACCGCGAGGAGGCGGTGGAGCGGCCTGTAGCCCATGGCGGTCGCGGCCTGGAGCGTGTCGGGCGGGACCGAGTCGAGCCCGTCGCTCACCGTCCGCACCAGCAAGGCCAGCGTGTAGAGCGTGAGGGCCACCACGACGTTGAGGGGATCGAGGATCCGCGTGCCGAGGACGGCGGGCAGCAGCACGAAGAGCGCCAGCGCCGGGATCGTGTAGAGGAGGCCCGCCGCGCCGAGCAGCGGGGACTTCAGCACCCCGCTGCGCTGGGCGCCCCAGCCGAGCGGCAGCGCCAGGGCGAGGCCGATCACCACGGGGAGGACGGACAGGACGAGGTGCGACCT
>CAXTFP010000268.1:0-5096 GCA_964243135.1 uncultured Lichenihabitans sp. | reverse complement strand
ATTCGGCCAACACCGTGTCGCTGCTCGCCATGGTGCTGGCCATCGGCATCGTGGTGGACGACGCCATCGTGGTGGTGGAGAACGTCGAGCGCGTGCTGGAGGCGCACCCGGACCTGTCGCCGGGCGAGGCCACCAAGCAGGCGATGCGCGAGATCACCGCGCCCATCGTGGCCATCACGCTGGTGCTCCTGTCCGTCTTCGTGCCGCTGGCCTTCATCCCCGGCCTCACGGGCGTGCTGTTCCGCCAATGCGCCGTGACGATCTCGGTCGCCATGCTGATCTCGGCCATCAATGCGCTGACGCTGTCGCCGGCGCTCTGCGGCATCTTCCTGCGCCACACCGGCCCCAAGCGGGGCGTGCTCGGCGCGGTGCTGCGCGGCATCGACCGCACGCGCGACGGCTACGCCTGGATCGTGGCCCGCCTCGTGCGCTTTGCGATCGTGTCGGTGGTGGTCATCGCGGGCTTCGGGGTGGCGATCTACTTCGCGGCGCTGCGCACGCCCACGGGCTTCCTGCCCGAGGAGGACCAGGGCGCCTTCTTCGTGGTGGTCCAGTTGCCGGACGGCGCCTCTGTGAACCGCACCGGCGAGACTGTGAAGACCATGGAGGACCTGCTCCTCAAGATGCCGCAGGTGGCCGACACCTTCGCGGTGGTGGGCTATTCCTTCCTCGACACCGTGTCGGAGCCCAACGCCGGCTTCATGGTGGTGAAGCTGAAGCCCTTCGAGGACCGGACGGCCGCGGCGGATTCCGTTCAGGCCACCATCGGCAAGGTCTTCGCCGGCGCGCAGGCGGTCCGCTCGGGCAACGTCATCGCCTTCAACCTGCCGCCCATCATCGGCCTGTCGACCTCGGGCGGCTTCGAATACGACCTCGAAGCCCTGCAGGGCCAGGACCCGGCGGTGATCGGCAGCGTGGCCCAGGGGCTGATCGCGGCCGCCAACGCCAGCCCCGACCTCCAGCGCGTGTTCACGACCTTCACGGCCTCGAACCCGTCGCTGTTCCTCGACATCGACCGGGTCAAGGCGTCGGCGCTCGGCGTCAACGTCGGCGATATCTTCAGCGTGCTGCAGTCGACACTGGGCGGCACCTACGTCAACAACTTCAACCTTTACGGCCGGACCTGGCAGGTGAACATCGAGGGCGAGGCGCGCAACCGCGGCGACATCGCGGACATCTGGCAGATCTACGTGAAGAACAAGAACGGCGGCGAGGTGCCGCTGCGCTCGCTGGCGAACCTGCGCGTCGTGCAGGGCCCGCAGGTCATCACGCGCTACAACAACTACCGGGCCATCCCCATCCAGGGTTCGCCAAAAGCCGGCGTGTCGTCGGGCGCCGCCCTGACCGCGATGGCGGCCGTCTCCGACAAGGCGCTGCCGACGGGCTACAGCTACGAGTGGACCGGCACGGCCTTCCAGGAATACCAGGCCAACGGACAGACCGGCATCGTGCTGGGCCTGGCGATCCTGTTCGCCTACCTGTTCCTGGTGGCGCTCTACGAGAGCTGGCTGATCCCCGTGCCGGTGCTGCTGTCCGTGTCGGTCGGCGTTTTCGGCGCCTTCGTGGGCATCGTCCTGGCCGGGCTCGTGCTCGACCTCTACGCCCAGGTCGGGCTCGTGGTGCTTGTGGCGCTGGCGGCCAAGAACGGCATCCTGATCGTGGAATTCGCCAAGGAGCGCCGCGCCGAGGGCGTTTCGGTGCGGGAAGCCGCCATCCAGGGCGCGGCCATGCGGTTCCGCGCCGTCATCATGACGTCGATCGCCTTCGTGCTGGGCCTCGTGCCGCTGGTGGTCGCCAAGGGCGCCGCGGCGCTCAGCCGCCGCGACGTGGGCACCCCCATCTTCGCCGGCATGATCGCGGCCTCGGTGATCGGGCTGTTCCTGATCCCGATGCTCTACGTGACGTTCCAGCACGTGGCCGAGTGGCTCGACCGCAAGCGCGGGATCGCTCCGCCGCAGCCGAAGGACGAGGGCCACGAGGGGCGGACGGGCGGCGAACGCGCCCGCGTCCACGCGGAACTGGTGTGATGTCGCGGGAGCCGTTCCCGACGCGGCCCGTCCGGCCGCTCGGGACCCGCGTCAGGGGTGGGCCGGCAGCTCAGATATCTTCGAGGTCGTAGTCGAGGATGGCCATCTGCAGGGTGAAGGACTTGCCCTTGGGATCGTCGGCCGACACGACGCCGAGAAAGTCGCTGCCGAGGTTGAGCTCGACCGAGTCGGTCTTCTTGGCCCGCGGCACGACCTTGAACTTGTCGTTGTCGAAGAGCAGCCGCAGATAGGATTCCAGGGTTTGGCGCTCGACCGGGATCTTCATCTCGAAGGAGAAGGAGCGGTCGCCGTCCTCGTCGTCCACCGCGATCGTGGCGATGCGCCGCTCGCCCAAGGCCACGTCGGCGCGGTCGGCATCGCCCTGGTGGGGCTGCACCTTCAAGGCATCGTTGCCGAACGTGCGCTGCAGGTAGTCCTGCAGCTTGTGTAGTTCGCTCTTGTCCAAGCCGTGCTCCGAGGGATGCTGGTGGGGGGAGAGTCGCCCGAGGCGAGGGCCGGGGCGTCGCCCGGCGGGTCCGGGCGCTGCCGGAGCGGGGGGACCCTAGCCGAGGCCGGGCCCGGACGGAAGGGCCCCGGCGCGCGGGGGGACGGGTCGGTCCGCCCTCACCCCCGCCGCTGGCCGGCGTAGAGCATGTCGCGCTCGGTGATCTTCTGGGCGATGATCTGGTCCATGGTGCGGGCCGGCTCGGCGCAGCCGGCTTCCCCGACCACGCGCCCCGGCACGCCCACCACGGTCTTCTTCGCCGGCACCGAGGCCAGCACGACCGAGCCGGCCGCGATGCGCGAGCAGTGGCCGACCTCGATGTTGCCCAGCACCTTGGCGCCGGCGCCGATCAGCACGCCGTGCCGGATCTTGGGGTGACGGTCGCCCGTCTCCTTGCCGGTGCCGCCGAGCGTCACATCGTGGAGCAGCGACACGTCGTCCTCGACGACGGCCGTCACGCCCACGACCAGCCCCGTGGCATGGTCGAGGAAGATGCCCTTGCCGAAGCGCGCGTTGGGGTGGATGTCGGTGCCGAACACGCCCGACGACCGGCTCTGCAGGTAGAGCGCGAGGTCGCCCCGCCCCGCGTTCCACAGCGCGTGGGCAAAGCGATGGGTCTGGATGGCGTGGAAGCCCTTGAAGTGGAGCAGCGGCTCGACGAGCCGCGTGCAGGCCGGATCGCGGTCAAAGAAGGCCAGGATGTCGGCCCGGAAGGCGTCGGCGATGTCCGAATCGTGGCGCGCCACCTCGGTGAAGGCCTGGCTCAGCAGGATGGCCGGCACGTCGCCGTGGTCGAGCCGGGCCGCGATGCGGTAGATGACGGCGGCTTCGAGCGAGTCGTGGTTGAGCACCGACGTCAGCATCAGCTTCGATAGGACGGGCTCGCGGTGCAGGATCTCGTCGGCCTCCGTCCGCATGCGGGCGAAGAGGGGATCCACGCTGGCCATGTCGACGACCCTGGCATTCTGACTCTGCCACATGACCCATGTCTCCGGGGCGCCCGCCCGATCTGCTCAGCATCACACATACGGCCTCCCGGCCCGGGCACAAGCCCCGGGGCGCGGGTCGGCGCGGCGCCTCCCCGTGCATCCCGGCGACGGCGCGCTGACGGGTCCGTCAGGGCCGCCGCGCGAGGAAGGCCAGCACGCCCGCCTTGAATACCTTGTCGCCCACCGCGGGGTTGTGGTCGCGGTCGGGGATGTCCAGCACTTCGCCGCGGGGCAGCAGCTCCGCGAGGCCGCGCGGGTCGCCCGCCACCGCGTCCCTGGTGCCGACCGCCACGAGGCAGGGCGCGGCGATGCGGCCGACCTCCGCGGCCGACAGCGTCTGGCGCGACCCGCGGATGCAGGCCGCGAGCGCCCGGAGGTCGTTGCCGCCCGCCTCGGCGAAGCGCCGGAACATGCGCTGCATCGGGTCCGTCAGGGCGTCGAGCGAAGGCGCCTCCATGGCGTCGCCGATGCCCGAGGGCAGGCCCACGCCCTCGACGAGGTGGCGGCCGAGGCCGCCGAACACCACCGAGCGCACCCGGCCCGGCGCCGCGAGCGCCAGGCAGGCGGCGACGCGCGCGCCCATGGAATAGCCGATGACGTCGGCGCGCTCGATCCCGAGGTGGTCGAGGAGCCGCAGCGCGTCCTCGGCCATCAGCTGCGTCGCGTAGCGGTCGGGCTCGTGGGGCTTGTCGCTCGCGCCGTGGCCGCGGTGGTCGAAGCACACGGCGCGGCGCCCGTCGCCCGACAGGGTCGCGAGCCAGCCCGTGTCGGCCCAGTTGGTGCGCGCCGAGGACGCGAAGCCGTGCACCAGCAGCGCGGGCTCGCCCCGGTCGGGCGCCGAGGGCGCGTCGTCGCGGAAGCTGATCGTGAGGCCGTCCGAATCGAAGATCATGCCGTCCCACCCCTGCCCGATCGCGTGCTCCCGCGCTTCCATGCCGCCCTGGCGGACCCGCGGCAAGCCGGAGGCCGCCGCCCTGTCCTTCCCGGACCGTTCCCCCTATGGTGCGCCGCGACCGACCCTCCCCTAGAGGACCCCATGGCCAGCCATCAGACGCCGCATTTCCACAACCAGCCCGGGGTGCCGACCATCCGCATCGGCGTCCGTGAGTTCATGTGCACCGGCGCCCTGCCGCCGCTCGATCACCCGCACACCTTCATCGACATGGGCGACAGCGACGACGCCATCTGCCCCTATTGCTCGACCCACTTCGTCTTCGCGCAGGCGCTCGGCCACCACGCCGACCCGGCGGCCTGCGAGTACACGCCCGAGACGGGTCCCTGACGTCCCCATTCTGATCCCATGACCCGCATCGCCGTCGCGGGCGCCGGCATCGGCGGCCTGTCGGCCGCCCTGGCGCTGGCGGAGGCGGGTTGCGGGGTCGACGTCTACGAGCGGGCGCCCGCGCTGGCCGAGGCCGGCGCCGGGGTGCAGCTTTCGCCCAACGCGTCGCTCGTTCTGGCCCGGCTCGGCGTGCTCGACGGCCTCCGGGCGCGGGCGGTCGAACCCTCCGAGGTGCTGATCCGCCGGGCGCGCGACGGCGCGGCCCTGGCGCGCATCCCGCTAGGGGCCGATGC
>CAXTFP010000267.1:0-5099 GCA_964243135.1 uncultured Lichenihabitans sp. | reverse complement strand
CACCCCGCAGATCAACCAGGGCCAGATGGGGCGCTGGTCGATCGTCCCCCCCCTCAACTACCTGCCGGACGACCGCGAGGTCGACATCGTCCAGGCCAAGGCGCCCCACTACCAGGGCACCAAGGAGGGACGCGACACGGTGAACAGGATGGTGCGGGTGGCGGACCTCACCCGCAACGCCTTCACGGCGGGCGACCTGTCCACCGTGATGAGCCCCCGCACGGTCATCACCTGGGCCGAGAACGCCGACCTCTTCGGGGACATCGGCTTCGCGTTCCGGCTGACCTTCCTTAACAAATGCGACGAGCTCGAACGCTCGCTCGTGGCGGAGTTCTACCAGCGCAGCTTCGGCAAGGAGCTGCCGGAGAGCGCCGTCAACGTCGCGCTGAGCTGAGGGCGGCGCAACCCGCGAAGGGAGCGGGACCATGGATCAGACCGTTCCCGCCGGGGAGATGCCGACACCGGCCGATGGGCCCCCGCTCTACGAGCGCGACCTCCACGCCTGGACGGTCGAGCAGGCGGCGGCGCTGCGGGACGGGCGGCTGGCCGACCTCGACATCCCCAACCTCGTCGATGAGATCGGCAGCCTGGCGCGCCGGGAGGTCGCCCGGCTGGAGGGCCGGCTCGAACGCCTCTGCCACCAGTTGATGCTGTGGGACTATGGGACGGGTCCGCGGTCCGAGAGCCGCGCCGCGGCGATCGCCCACCAGCGCCGGCGCGTCAGGCAGGTGCTCGACCGCTGCCCGAGCCTGGAGCCCGCGAAGGCGGAAGCGTTGGCGCAGGGCTACGACTTCGGCCGTTACGGGGCCTTGGGGGAGGACGAGCGCCTGCCCGAGGACGCCCTGCCGGTCGCGAACCCCTATTCGTGGGACGACGCGATGACGCGGGTGATCGCGTGGCCTCGCCTGGGAGGGAGGCCGTCGTGACGGACGTCCTCCTCCGCCCTTCACCTGCGGCGTCCGCGCGGCGGGACGGCGACATCCACGCCTGGGCGCTCCGGCAGGAGCGGGCCCTGCGCGAGGGACGATCCGCCGAGCTCGATCTCGCCCGCCTCGCCGATGAGATCGACGCCTTGGGCCGCAGCGAATATCTCCGTCTGAGGAGCGCGCTCCTGCGCCTGTTGCAGCACCTGCTGAAGTGGGACCACCAGCCCCAGCGCCGCAGCCGCAGTTGGGCCGACACGATCGCGGAGCAGCGTGAGCGCGTCTTCGACCAACTCAGGGACAACCCGAGCCTCAAGGCCCGGCAGGCCGCGGTGTTCGACGAGGCCTACCGCAAGGGCCGGACCGCTATGCTGCGCGAAACCGGCCTGCCGGACGCGGCCATCCCCGAGTCCAAGCCCTATCCCTTCGACGAAGCCATGACCCGTCCCATCGTCTGGCCCGAGCCTTGAGCGTCGCGCTCCGCCTCGTCCCGGAAGCCCTCCAGGGGCAGGCCCGGCAGGCCATCATGGGGGCGCTGCGCGCCGACAACCGCGCCCGGCGCGACGGCGAACATCGGCCGCTGACCCTGGCGCTGCGCCGGGGCGGCGACCTCGTGGGCGGGCTGGTCGGCGCGACCTTCATGGGCTGGCTCAGCGTCGACGGGCTCTGGGTGGCCGAGGACCACCGGGGATGCGGACACGGCGCGGCGCTGATGGCGCGCGCCGAGGAGGAAGCCCGCGCGCGTAGTGCGACCGATTCCGTGCTCGACACGTTCTCCTTCCAGGCGCCGGGTTTCTATCGCAAGCTCGGCTATCGCGAATTCGCCCGACTCGACGGCTTTCCGGCCGGCGGCAGCCGCCATTACATGACCAAGGCCCTATGAGCGCCCTCACCAACCGCAAGCCCGGCAGCCCCACCGAGGCCCCGCAGGAGCCCTTCAAGCGGGCCGTCGCCTCGTGCATGCGGGCCATGGCCTGCACGCCGGAGCTCGAAGTCTCCTTCGCGCCCGACAAGCCCAGCGTCGTGGGCCACGGCGACTCCGCCAAGGCGCGGCTCCCCGAGCCCGCCCGCAAGCTGAGCCCGCGCGAGGCCGCCATCGTGCGCGGCCACGCGGACTCCATGGCCCTGAAGCTCGCCTGCCACGATGCCGCCACCCACCGCCGCCTCCTGCCCGAGGCCCAGGCGGCGCGGGCCCTCTTCGAGGCCGTCGAGCAGGTCCGCGTCGAGTCGATCGGCGCGCGCCGGATGGACGGCGTCGGCATCAATCTCGCGGCCATGCTGGAGGACCGCTACCACCGCGGCAACTACGCCGACATCACCGACCGCGCCGACGCCCCCATTGAGGACGCCGTGGCCCTGATGGTGCGCGAGCGCCTGACGGGCCGCGCACCCCCCGCCGCGGCCCAGGCCATCGTCGACCTGTGGCGCCCCTGGATCGAGGAACGCGCCGGCACCGACCTCGACAGGCTCGACCACATCCTGGAGGACCAGCGCGCCTTCGGCCGTTCGATCCACAAGCTGCTCCAGTCGCTCGACATGGCGGATCCCTCCTCCTTCGACCGCGAGGAGGAGGACGACGACCAGGCCGAGGACCAGCCGCAGGACGACGCCGACCAGTCGGACGGCGAGGGGCAGGAATCCGAGACCGGCCAGACGCTGGAGATGGACGCGGCCGAAGCCTCCGCCGAGGACATGGAGGAGGGTGCGATGGAGAGCCCCGACGCCCCCGCCGGCGAGACCGACCAGGAGCAGGACGACGGCGAAGCCGAGGAGGCGGCCGAAAGCCGCCGGCCCCAGGCCCCCCCGACGGAGGGCAAGGGCCCGGACTACAAGGCCTTCGCGACCAGGTTCGACGAGGTGGTGCCGGCCGAGCAGCTCTGCGACGCCGACGAGCTGGAGCGGCTGCGCGCCTACCTCGACAAGCAGTTGAACAACCTGTCGAGCGTCGTGGCCCGGCTCGCCAACCGCCTGCAGCGCCGGCTGATGGCCCAGCAGAACCGGGCCTGGGAGTTCGACCTCGAGGAGGGCATGCTCGACCCCGCGCGCCTGTCGCGCGTGGTGATCGACCCCCAGCAGCCCCTCTCCTTCAAGCGCGAGAAGGACACCGACTTCCGCGACACGGTGGTGACGCTGCTGCTCGACAATTCGGGCTCGATGCGGGGGCGGCCCATCACGGTGGCTGCCACCTGCGCGGACATCCTGGCGCGGACGCTGGAGCGCTGCGGCGTCAAGGTCGAGATCCTGGGCTTCACCACCAAGGCCTGGAAGGGCGGGCAGTCGCGCGAAGCCTGGCTCCAGTCCGGCAAGCCCGCGACCCCGGGCCGGCTCAACGACCTGCGCCACGTCATCTACAAGGCCGCGGACGCGCCCTGGCGGCGCGCGCGCCGCAACCTCGGCCTGATGATGCGCGAGGGCCTGCTGAAGGAGAACATCGACGGCGAGGCGCTGGACTGGGCGCACAAGCGCCTGCTCGGGCGGCCCGAGCAGCGCAAGATCCTGATGATGATCTCGGACGGCGCCCCTGTCGACGACTCCACCCTGTCGGTCAACGCCGGCAACTACCTGGAGCGCCACCTGCGGGCGATGATCGAGGAGATCGAGACGCGCTCGCCCGTGGAGCTCATCGCCATCGGCATCGGCCACGACGTCACGCGCTACTACCGCCGCGCCGTCACCATCGTGGACGCCGAGGAACTCGGCGGCGCCATGACCGAGAAGCTGGCCGAGCTCTTCTCCGAGACCGCCCCCGCGGCGCCGGCCGTGGGCCGCCGCATGCCGGCGCTGCGCTGACCGGGCTGCGCTTGAAGGCTTCGTGAAAGGGATCCCCGATGGGCGAGATGGTGGACGGCGCGTGGCGCAGCGACGAGGATCTCGCCCACACCGAGGGCGGGCATTTCGCGCGGCCCCCGACCCGCTTCCGCGGCACGATCGCCGAGGGCGGCCCGCATCCGCCCGAGGCCGGACGCTATCACCTGTATGTGTCACTGGCCTGTCCCTGGGCGCACCGCGCCCTGATCGTGCGCAAGCTGAAGGGGTTGGAGGGGATCGTCGGGCTGTCGGTGACGCATTGGCTGATGCGCGAGGGGGGCTGGACCTTCGCGCCCGGGCCCGGCGTCGTGCCGGACCCGTCGGGGGCGCGGCTGCTCCACGAGGTGTACCGCCGCGCCGACCCGCGCTACACAGGCCGGGTGACGGTGCCGATCCTGTGGGACCATCGCGCCGGCACCATCGTCAACAACGAATCCTCGGAGATCATCCGCATCTTCGGCTCGGCCTTCGACCGCCACGGTGCGCGGCCGGGCGACCTTTACCCGGAGGCGCTGCGGGCCGAGATCGACGCCGTCAACGCCCGCGTCTACGAGACGCTGAACAACGGCGTCTACCGCTCGGGCTTCGCCACCGCGCAGAACGCCTACGAGGCCGCGGTGGTGCCGCTGTTCGACACGCTCGACTGGCTGGAGGCGAGGCTGTCCGGCCGGCGCTACCTGTGCGGCGAGGAGCCCACCGAGGCCGACTGGCGGCTCTTCACCACGCTGGTTCGCTTCGACGCCGTCTACCACGGCCACTTCAAATGCAACCTGCGCCGCATCGTCGACTACCCGGCGCTGTGGGACTATGCCCGCCGCCTGTATCAATGGCCGGGGGTGCGCGAGACCGTCGACTTCGGGCACATCAAGGGCCATTATTACGGCAGCCATCGCCACATCAACCCGACCGGCATCGTGCCGCTCGGCCCCGTGATGGACTGGGACGCGCCGACGTCGGGGCGGGATTGAACCTCATCCATCGCCGCCGAGTGCGGCGAGCGTCCAGCGCCGCCCGTCGTGGCTGAACGCCGTCCGCGCGAGCGGCGGGGCCTCGATCCGCCAGAAGCTCGCCGGCCCGGCCGCGAGCGCCATCACGCAGGCCGCCCGCACCACCGCCGGATGCGTCACGGCCGCGACCCGGCCGCCCAGCGCCGCCTGATCCTCCATCCAGCGCGCCACCCGGTCGAGGAGGTCGGCCAGGCTCTCGCCGCCGTGCGGTGCGGCGGCCGGGTCCGACATCCAGGACGCCACGGCGTCCGGCTCCGCGGCCGCGACCTCCGCCATGCTGCGGCCGCTCCAGCGGCCGAAGTCCTGGTCGCGCAGCTCCTCGTCTTCCGCGACGCCGCGCCCGAAGCAGGCGGCGCTCTGC
>CAXTFP010000266.1:0-5104 GCA_964243135.1 uncultured Lichenihabitans sp. | reverse complement strand
GCCGAGAACACGTCGAGGCCGGTAGAGTCCTCGTGCCGATCCTGAGTCATGGTCCGACGTCCATGTGTCCGAGAGGGGTGGCGACCGGGTCGGCGAGCAGTCCGTAGAGGAGCTCGAAGAAGCGGTCGGCATCCACGTGGGTGGCGATGCGGGCGTTGGGCGGCAGGCCTCGCTCGTTCCAGAAGTCCGCCACGGTGGCGCCGAACGTGTGCTGGCCGCCGAGCTCGACACCGATATGGGCCGGGCGCGTCCGCACGAGGCTGGGATCGATGATGAGCGCCAGGGCCAAAGGATCGTGCAGCGCCCCGCCCCCGCCCATGCTGTCGCGGTGCAGCCGCTCGTAGAAGCGCAGCCAGTCCAGCACCACCGCGCTGAGCGGCGTGCCGATGGCCCGCAGCCGCTCGTATTGCGGGGCTTCGACGAGCACCTGCATGGTGACGTCCAGCCCCACCATCGTCAGGGCGATGCCGCTGTCGAGGACGATCCTCAAGGCTTCGGGGTCGCAGAAGGCGTTGAACTCGGTGGGCGTGATGATCTCGCTGCGGCGGTAGAACACGCCGCCCATCCAGGTGATGTCCCGGATCTTCGGCAGCACGTCGCGATGCTTGAGGACGAGCAGGCCGAGGTTGCACAGGGGTCCCGTGGCGACGAGGCGCATCGGCTCGGCCGCCTCGCGCAGGGTGCGGGCCAGGAAGTCCACGGCATGTTCCGGCACCGGCCGGATCGTCGCCTCCGGCAGGTAGGGCGAACCTTCCAGGCCGCTCGGGCCGTCGGCCGTGCCGAGCACCAGGGGGCGCGCCAGCGGCCGCACGCAGCCCGCCGCCACCGGCACGTCCCGGGCGCCGATCAGCTCCAGGATGCGCAGGGCGTTGCGCGTCGTCCGGTCGAGCGGGGCGTTGCCGCAGGTCGTGGTGATGCCGCGCAGGTCGACCAGGGGCGAGCGGTGCGCCATGAGGATCGCGATGGCATCGTCGTGGCCGGGATCGCAGTCGAGCAGGATGGGCGTGGGCGTCATCTCAGGCGACCTCGGCCGTCCCGTAGGCGGCGATCGCCCGCTTGAACAGGCCCAGGAAGCGCCGGCCGTCGATGCCGGTGCACACGCGCGTGGTGCGCGGGCCTCCGCCCGGCAGGATCTGGCGGCCCCGATGGGCGACGGTCTGTCCACGGGCGAGGCGCCCGTCGAGCACCACGTCCACGAAGAGCGGCTCGGTCGTGGCGCAGAGGTCCGGCTGGAACGCGAGCGCCGTGGTGATCACGTCGTCCATGGGGAAGCCGACGAGGTCGAAGAACTCGCGCCAGATGTCGATGTAGATGGGGAACACCTCGGCCACCATGGCCGCGACGGGGTTGTGGCGGTCGCCGGCCACCATGTCCGCGAGGTCGTCGCGCGTCAGCATGGAGGCGGCGGCGCGGTTGTCCTCGCAGACGTCGAGCGGCACCAGGACCGTGTCGGCGCCCGCGCCGAGAACGAGGCGTGCCGCTTCCGGGTCGGCCCAGATATTGTACTCGCTGACCGGCGTCATGTTGCCCGGGGTGGCGAAGCATCCGCCGAGCACCACCAGGCGCTTGAGCGCGCCGGCCACGCGCGGTTCCTGGAGAAACGCCATCGCGGCGTTGGTGAGGGGGCCCGTCGTGACGAGCGTGACTTCGCCCGGCGCGGCCATCGCGGTCTCGATGATGAGGTCGACGGCGTGGCGGGGATCGGCGGGGCGGTTCGGCGTCGGGGCGGGCGGGTTGAAGCGCTTCAGGCGCTCGCCGAAGCGGGCCCGGAGGCGCTCCTCGAAATGGACCGGCGCCTCCATGTCGGCCGGGCTGTTGCCGACGATCGGCCGCCACGCGCCGGCCGCGACCGGGATGTCTTCCCGGCCCGCCAGGGTGAGGGTGTTGAGCGCCACGTTCGTGACCTGCTCGATCGGCCCGGCCGCGCCCGTGCAGGCGGTGACGGCCTCGAGCTTCAGCTGCGGGCAGGCGGCCGCGAACAGGATGGCCAGGATGTCGTCCCCCGCCGAGTCCACGTCGAGGATGATGCGCTCGGGCCCCGTGCCGGTCATGCGGCGGACCCGCTGCCGGCCGGTTCGGCCCCGGCCAGCCGGCGCACCGTGTCCAGCGTTTCACGCACCAGCTTCGGCCGCGTCCGGTACGCGATGGCGAAGAGGACCGTGAGGGCGATCAGGTACGGCATGGCGAGCACCAGGTAGGACGACAGGCCGAAGGTTTGCAGCCTCAGCGACAGCGCGTCGGAGAAGCCGAACAGCAGGCAGCCGGCCAGCACGGTGCGGGGATCGCCGTTCGAGAAGATCAGGATCGCCACGGCCATGAAGCCGCGGCCCGACGACATGTTCTCGGTGAACATCCTGATGTAGCCGAGCGACAGGTGCGCCCCCGCCAGGCCCGCCAGCACGCCGCAGAGCAGCGCCGCGGTGTAGCGGATGCGCGGGATCGACAGGCCGAGCGCCTCGCCGGCGTCCGGCGCCTCGCCCGCCACGCGCATGTGCAGGCCGAGGCGGGTTCGCCCGTAGAAAACGACCAGCAGCGCCGCCAGCGCGAAAGCCGCGTAGACCAGCGGCGTGTGGCCCGAGACGACCTGTCCCACGGGCCCGAGCGCGCCCGCGAACGGCAGGCGGACGATGGGCAGCCCGACGATGCCGTGGCCGACGATCGACCCGCGGGCGCCGAAGAGCGCTTTCATGAACGAGATCGTCATGCCGCCGGCCAGGATGTTGAGCGCCAAGCCGACCACCACCTCGTTGGCCTCGAAAGTGACGACCAGCACGGCGAAGATCAGCGCGAACGCGACGGCCGCCAGCACGCCGGCCAGCACGCCGAACCAGGGCGAGCCGGTCCAGATCGAGCCCAGCACCGCGAAGAAGGCGCCGGCCAGCATCTGGCCTTCGAGGCCGATGTTGAAGATGCCGGCCTTGGTCGTGAACGAGCCGCCGAGCGCCACGAGCAGAATCGGCGCCGTGGTGCGCAGCGTGGCGACCAGCAGCGACAGGGTGAGGACCTTGGCTAGAACCTCCATCGGCGCTCCCCGCCGCGGCTGTCGCGGCCCCGCTGCCGGAGCACCTGGGCCGAGACACATAGGATGATGAAGGCCTGGATCACCGTGATGATCTCGCGCGAGGCGGTGGTGTCCACCTCGAGGAGCAGCGAGCCGCTGCGCAGCGCGCCGAAGAACAGGGCCGTCACGACGGAGCCGAGCGGGCTGCCGTTCGCCAGCAGCGCCGCGATGACGCCGTCGAACCCGAAGCCGGGCTCGAACCCTTCCATGAAGCGATGGTGGACGCCGAGCGCCTCGATGCCGCCCGCGAGCCCGCCCACGGCCCCCGAGGCGAGCAGCACCAGAAAGGTTTGCCGCCTCACGTCGATGCCGCCATACTCGGCGAAGGCAGGGTTGGCCCCCATCGCGGAGATCGCGTAGCCGCGCGGCGTGAAGCGGAAATAGAGCGCACTCGCGGCCGCCAAGGCGAGGCCGATCACAAGCCCCCAGTTCAGCCGCGAGGCGCCGAAGAGCTGCGGCAGGTCGGCGGAGGGCAGGATGGGCGGCGTCTCCGAAAAGGCGCCCGGGCGCTTGAAGACGTCGATCGTCAGGTAGGAGGTGACGAGGATCGCCACGTAGTTGGCGAGAATCGTCGACACCACCTCGTTGGCCCCGAAGCGCGCCCGGAAATAGGCCGGCACCGCCATCCAGACGACACCGGCCAGCATCGCGGCCAGCATGGCGAGCGGCAGGTGCACGGCCGGCGGCAGGTCGAACGTGAAGCCGACCCATGCGGCCGCGAAGGCGCCGACGAAGAGCTGGCCCTCCGCCCCGAGGTTGAACAGCCCGCCGCGCAGCGAGATGCAGGCCGCCACGGCGCAGACCAGGATGGGCGTCGTCTGCAGAAGCGTGCTGGCGAGGCGGTCGGTCCCCCCGAAGGCGCCGCGCAGCAAGGTCGCGAACACCCGCACGGGGCTTTCGCCGACGATCACGATGACCACCGACCCGAGCACCAGCGCGATCACCACCCCGACGAGCCCCGCCGCCGACCCTTTCGTCCTGGCGAGCAGGCCGGGACCGAAGCCGCCCTGGTCGGGCCCGGTCGAGGCGGCCGTGCTGGTCATGCGGCGATCCTGGCGCCGGTCCGGTCGACGCCGGCCATCATCAGCCCCAGCGCCTCCTCGTCGATCGCTTCGCCCGAAACCTCGCCCATGATGCGGCCCGCGAAGATGACGAGGATGCGGTCCGACAGGGCGATCAGCTCGTCGAGCTGCACCGAGATGAGCAGGATGGCCCGACCCGCGGCGCGCTGGCGCATGATCGCGTCGTAGATCGCCTCCGTGGCGCCGATGTCGACGCCGCGGGGGGGCTGGTCGACGAGCAGGGCCGAGGCGTCCGTCGAGAACTCGCGGGCCAGCACCACCTTCTGCATGTTGCCGCCCGACAGGCTCCTCACGGCGTCGGCCGGGCCGCGCGCCCTGATGTCGAAGCGGCCGATGAGGGTGCGGGCCCAGGTCTCGACGGTGCGCCAGTCGATCAGGCCGAAGCGTTTCCAGGGCTTCCGGTCCTGCCGCCCCATCAGCAGGTTCGACGCGATCGACGCCGTCCGGTCCACCCCGCGCGCCAGCCGGTCGGCCGGCACGTGCGCGAGGCCGGCGGCCCGCACCGTGCGGGCGGAGGCGCCGGTCAGGTCTCGCCCTTCGAGGACCACGCGTCCGTGGCTGGCCCGCCGCAGCGCGGCGATGACCTCGGCGAGCTCGCCCTGTCCGTTGCCGTCCACGCCGGCGAGACCGACGATCTCGCCGGCCCGGACGTCGAACGACACCCCGCGCAGCGCTGCCAGGCCCCGGTCGTCACGGGCCCACAGGTCTTCCACGGCCAGGACGGGGGCGCTCGCGGGCGTCGCCGGGCGGGCGCGCCGGTCGAAGCTGACGCGACGGCCGACCATCATCTGCACGATGTCGCTCTTGCCGACGTCCGACACGGCCTCCGTGGCGACCCGGCGGCCCTGGCGCATCACCGTCACGGTGTCGGCCACCGCCAACACCTCCTCCAGGTGGTGGATGATGAAGATCACCGTCATGCCCTCGGGCACGAAGCCGCGCAGGGTGGCGAAGAGCTGCC
>CAXTFP010000265.1:778-5117 GCA_964243135.1 uncultured Lichenihabitans sp. | reverse complement strand
GGATCGGCGAGGTGAAATGCGCGTAGCGGCGCAGGTTGAGGCCGAAGTGCCCGTAGTTCTCGACCGCATATTCCGCCTGGGCCTGGGACCGCAGCACCACCTCGTTGACGAGGTGCTCGTGCTCCGTGTCCTTCACCCGGCCGAGGATGCCGTTGAACTGCGCGGGCCGCAGCACCTGCCCCTTGGCGAGCTTGATGCCGATCGTCTGCAGGAACTCGCCGAGCGCGTTGAGCTTCGTCGCCGAGGGCTCGTCGTGCACCCGGTAGACCAGGAGCTGGCGCTTCTCTTCCAGGGTTTCGGCGGCCGCCACGTTGGCGAGGATCATGAACTCCTCGATCAGACGGTGCGCGTCGAGCCGCTCCGGCACCACCACGCGGTCGACCGTGCCGTCGGGGTGGAGCAGGAGCTTGCGCTCCGGCAGGTCGAGGTCGAGCGGCGAGCGGTCCTCCCGCGCCCGCGCGGCCAAGCGGTAGGCAGTCCAGAGCGGCTTCAGCACGCCGTCGAGCAGCGGCCCCGTCGTGTCGTCCGGCGCGCCGTCCACCGCGGCCTGCGCCTGGGCATAGCTGAGCTTGGCGGCCGAGCGGATCATCACCCGGTGGAACGCATGGCGGCGCTTGTGCCCGTCCGCCCCCAGGACGATCCGCAATGCCAGGGCCGGCCGGTCCTCGTGGGGCCGGAGCGACCCGAGGTCGGTCGACACGAGCTCGGGCAGCATGGGCACGACACGGTCGGGGAAGTAGACCGAGTTGCCGCGCTCGAGCGCTTCGCGGTCCATGGCGGAGCCGGGCGCCACGAGGCAGGCGACGTCGGCGATCGCCACGGTGACGACGTAGCCGCCGGGGTTTTCGGGGGCATCGTCCGGCGCCGCATGCACGGCGTCGTCGTGGTCCTTGGCGTCGGGCGGGTCGATGGTGACGAGGGGCAGGGCGCGCCAGTCCTCGCGGCCGTCGAGCCCCGGCGCCCCTACCCGATCGGCCTCGTCCAGGGTGTCGGCGCGGAACACGTGCGGGATGCCGTGGGTCAGGATCGCGATGGTGCTGACGGCCTTCTCGCCCCGGAGCGAGCCCAGCCGCTCCGCCACCCGCACGGCCTGGAGCCCCAGCCCGCGTTGCCGGCCGAGCGGCTCGAAGGCCACGAGTTCGCCGTCCTGCGCGCCGTTCCGCTCCTCGAAGGGCAGAAAGTACTCGTTGGCGGCGTTCTTCTTGTCGACGGGCTGCACGCGGGCGCCGTCGTCCCGGCCGGCCCGCACGACGCCGAGCAGGCGTGGCCGGTCCTTGGCGATGACCTTCACGACGCGCCCCGCGAAGGCGGGGTCGTCGCCCTCGGCGTCCGGCATGGGTTCGACGCGCAGCAGCGCCCGGTCGCCGACGCCCGGCACCGGGCGGCCGGGCTGGGGCGCCTTCGGCACATGCACCAGGATGCGCGGCGCCGTCCCCCCTTCGGCACCCCACTCGGCCGGCACGGCCACGAGGTCGCCGTCGCGGTCCCGCGTCACGATGTCGGCCAGCACCATCGTGGGCAGGGCATCGGCGCGGGGGGCCGCGCGGCGGCGCTCGATCCGGCCCTCGTCCTCCAGCTCGCGCAGCATCCGCTTCAGCGCGATGCGGTCGTCGCCCTTGACGTTGAAGGCCCGCGCCACCTCGCGCTTGCGGCTCTTGCCCAGCGACCCCTTGCCGCCGGCGATGAGCGCGGCCTCGCTGGCCATGAAGGCCAGAATCTCATCCTTGCTGGGCAGGGCGCCCGCCTTGTCTTTGGTCTTCGGCATCTCGGACGCGGTCTATCCTGCGGAACTCTTCCATCAAGATAGGCGGCGGACCGCGGAAAGACGAGGCGCCGCGACCCCACCGATGTCGCGGCGTCAGGCGGTCTTCTTGGCCCGCGCCGCCGGGGCCGGTTTCGCGGAGGGCTTCACGGCGCGGGACTTGGTCACAGGCTTGGCGGCCGGCTTGACGGCCGCCGCGGGCTTCGCGGCGGCTTTCGGCTTCGCGGGCGAGGACGCCTTCTTGGCCGGCGCGCGCTTCTTCGAGGGCGACAGGCCGGTCTGCTCGGCCTTGGCGGCGATCAGCCGGAGGGCGTCGTCGAGCGTCAGCGTCGCGGGATCGGTGCCCTTGGGCAGCGTCGCGTTGACCTTGCCGGCGTTGACGTAGGGGCCGAAGCGCCCGGCCCGCACCGTCACCGGTCCGCCGTCCGGGTGCTCGCCCAGGACGGTGCCGGCGGGGGCGCCCGGCCCGCCCCGGCGCCCGCCGCGCCCCTCCTCCTTGGCCACCACGAGGTCGATGGCGCGGTTGGCGCCGATCGTCAGCACGTCGTCGGCGTCGTCGAGGTTGGCGTAGGTCTTGCCGTGCTGGACGTAGGGGCCGTAGCGACCGATGCCCGCCAGGATCGGCTCCCCCGTCCCAGGATGCTTGGCGACGGGCCGGGGCAGGGACAGCAGCGTCAGCGCCGTCTCCAAATCGACCGAGGCCGGCGTCACGCCCTTGGGCAGCGACGAGCGCTTGGGCTTCTCGCCCTCGCCGAGCTGGAGGTAGGGGCCGAAGCGCCCGTCCCGCACCGTCACCTCCAGCCCCGATTCGAGGTCGGTGCCGAGCAGGCGCTGGCCCGGCTTGTCGGCGTCGCCCATCGCGGGCGCGTTCGGGTCCGACGACAGGGTGCGGGTGAACTTGCATTCGGGATAGTTCGAGCAGCCTACGAAGGAGCCGAACTTGCCGAGCTTCAGCGACAGCTTGCCGTCGGCGCAGTGCGGGCAGGTGCGCGGGTCGCCGCCGTCCGCCCGGGCGGGGAAGATCAGCGGCGCCAGGATGCCGTTGAGGTTGTCCAGCACCTCGGTGGTGCGCAGGTCCTTGGTGTCGCCCACCGCGGCCGAGAAGTCGCGCCAGAAGGCGCGCAACACGTCGCGCCAGTCCATCTCGTGGTTGGACACGCGGTCGAGCTGCTCCTCCAGCCCGGCCGTGAAATCGTAGTCGACCCAGCGCTCGAAGAAGGATTCGAGGAAGGCCGTGACGAGGCGCCCCTTGTCCTCCGGCACCAGCTTCTTCTTGTCGAGCCGCACGTATTCGCGGTCGCGCAGCACCGCCAGCGTGGCCGCGTAGGTGGAGGGCCGGCCGATGCCGAGCTCCTCCATGCGCTTGATCAGCGCTTCCTCGGAGAAGCGCGGCGGCGGCTCGGTGAAGTGCTGGTCGGCGTCGACCTTGTCCTTCGCCAGGGCTTCGCCCGCCGCCATGGCGGGCAGCTTGCCGTCCTGGTCCTCGTCGTCGTCGTCCACGCCGTAGAGCACGAGGAAGCCGTCGAAGCGCACCACCTGCCCGGTGGCGCGCAGCTCCAGCTTCCGGTGGGGGCCGTGGCCGCCGGGCACCTCGGCCGCGATATCGACGGTGGTGCGCTCCAGCTCGGCCGACTCCATCTGGCTCGCCACGGTGCGCTTCCAGATCAGCTCGTAGAGCCGCTGCTGCTCGGCGTCGAGGTAGGGCGCCATGTCGCGCGGCAGGCGCGACAGGTCGGTCGGCCGGATCGCCTCGTGGGCCTCCTGCGCGTTCTTGGCCTTGACGGTGTATTTGCGCGGCACCTTGGGCAGGTAGCGCTCGCCGTAGCGCTCGCCGATGACCCGGCGCGTGCCGGCGATGGCCTCGGGCGCCATGTCGACGCCGTCGGTCCGCATGTAGGTGATGAGGCCGGTCGTCTCGCCCTTGATGGTCACGCCCTCGTAGAGCTTCTGGGCGATCTGCATGGCGCGGGCCGGCGACAGGCCGAGCTTGCGCGACGCGTCCTGCTGGAGCGTCGAGGTGCGGAAAGGCGGAAAGGGATGCCGCTTGACGGGCTTGGCCTCGACGCTCGTCACGGTGAAGCGCGCGGCGTCGAGCGCCGCCCGGAAAGCGTGGGCCTCCTCGCCCGTGCCGATGTCGAGCCGGGTGATCTTGCGGCCGTCGGCGCCCACGAGCCGCGCCTCGAAGGCTTGGCGGGCCGCGGTGCGCAGGTGGGCGATCAGCGACCAGTATTCCCGAGCCCTGAACTCCTCGATCTCGCGCTCGCGGGCGCAGACGAGCCGCAGCGCCACCGACTGGACGCGGCCGGCCGAGCGGGACCCCGGGAGCTTGCGCCACAGCACCGGCGACAGGTTGAAGCCCACGAGGTAGTCGAGCGCCCGGCGCGCCAGATAGGCGTCGACCAGCGGCTGGTCGATGTCGCGCGGGTGGTTCATGGCGTCGCGCACCGCCGATTTGGTGATGGCGTTGAAGACCACGCGCTCGATCTTCTTGTCCTTCAGCACCTTGCGGGCGCGCAGCACCTCCAGCACGTGCCAGGAGATGGCCTCGCCGTCGCGGTCGGGGTCGGTCGCCAGGAT
>CAXTFP010000265.1:0-768 GCA_964243135.1 uncultured Lichenihabitans sp. | reverse complement strand
TGTTCGGAAACACCATATGGCGTTCGATCGAACCGGTCGCCAGGATGACGCGCTCGGCACCCTTGGTCGCGTCGGCTATCGCCTTGAGTTGCTTGGCCTTGTCGCCGTAAAGTTCCCACTGCATCGCGAAGTCCTGCTCGGGATCGACCGAGCCGTCCTTGGCCGGCAGATCGCGGACGTGGCCGAACGAGGCCAGGACTTCGTAGTCGCTGCCGAGATAGCCGTTGATGGTCTTCGCTTTCGCCGGAGACTCGACGATGACGACGTTCATGGATGCTGGATCCCTGGGGGGCCGGGGCTCGGGGAGGGCGCCACGGGGGACGGAAAATGGGGGAGCGGTCCGGGCAAGTCAAACCCGCCGCCGCGCCCTCGCACGTCATCGAGGCGAGGACGTCGCCCCGTTCTCATTTCCCGCGGAGGGCGGCGTCGGGGAGGATGGGACGGGTGCCGTCACCCGCCGCGCGGGTGCGGGCGGCGAGCCACAGCGTCATCGGCCGCTCGACGAAGCGGTGGAGCGGCAGGGAGGCCGCGACCGCGCCGAGGCAGGCGAACAGGACATACAATGTCGGCGGCGCGCCCGGCGGGGCGGCGCGCTCCCAGGCGACGCGCATCAGGCGGACCGCGAAGGGATGCGACAGGTAAAGGCTGTAGGAGGCATCCCCGACGGCCGCCAGCGCCAGCATCGCCGGCCTCGCGGGCCAGCGGGGCCCGAGCACGCCGGCGCCGATCAGCAGCGCCGCCGGCACCCCGCCGCGCAGCCACTGGGGC
>CAXTFP010000264.1:0-5128 GCA_964243135.1 uncultured Lichenihabitans sp. | reverse complement strand
GTCGTCGTGGGCGACCAGAAGGGCCGCGTCGGCTTCGGCCACGGCAAGGCGCGCGAAGTGCCTGAAGCCATCCGCAAGGCGACGGAATCCGCCAAGCGCGGCCTCATCCGCGTGCCGCTGCGCGAGGGCCGCACCCTTCACCACGACGTGAACGGCCGTCACGGTGCCGGCCGCGTCATCCTGCGCGCCGCCCCGGCCGGCACCGGCATCATCGCCGGCGGCCCGATGCGCGCCGTGTTCGAGACGCTCGGCGTCCACGACGTCGTGGCCAAGAGCCAGGGCTCGTCGAACCCCTACAACATGGTGCGGGCCACCTTCGACGCGCTCGCGCACGAGGACTCGCCCCGCCAGGTCGCGGCGCGCCGCAACATCAAGGTGTCCACGCTGCAGGCGCGCCGTCAGGGCGTGGATGCGGACGCGGTCGACGCTTGAGCGGAGGACGCGACATGGACGCCCAGACCCAGACCAAGTTCGTCGTCGAGCAGACGAAGAGCCCCATCGGCCGCCCCGCCAACCAGCGCCAGACGCTGGTGGCCCTCGGCCTCAACAAGATCGGCCGCCGCTCGTCGCTGATCGACAACCCGTCGACCCGCGGCATGGTGGCGACCGTCGCCCACCTCGTCCGCGTCGTCGAGGGCGAGTGAGGATCAGGCCATGAAGCTCAACGAGATCAAGGACAACGAAGGGTCCTCCAAGCCCCGCATGCGGGTCGGCCGCGGCATCGGCTCCGGCAAGGGCAAGACGGGCGGACGCGGCGTCAAGGGCCAGAAGGCCCGCACCGGCGTCCGCATCAAGGGCTTCGAGGGCGGTCAGATGCCGCTACATCGTCGCCTGCCCAAGCGCGGCTTCACCAACATCTTCAAGCTCGACTACAACGAGATCAACGTCGGCCGCATTCAGGCGGCGATCGACGACGGGGTGCTCGGCACCGGGCCGATCACGGTCGAGACGCTGGTCGAAGCCGGGCTCTGCTCCAAGCCCCGCGACGGGGTGAAGATCCTCGGCGCCGGCGAGATCAAGGCGGCCCTCGCCTTCGAGGTCGCGACGGCGTCGAAGTCCGCCGTCGCGGCCATCGAGGCGGCCGGCGGCTCGGTCAAGGTGCTGCGCGTGCCCAAGGTGAAGGCTGAAGCCAAGGCCTGATCGCCCGACGCGGGGCACGTCCGCCCCGAACGCATCGACAGAGCAGGGTGGCGGCGCCGAGCCGACCACCCTGTTGCTTTATCGACCGTTGTACGCCGCCTTGGCGCCGCCACGGTCCGCCGCCACTTTCGCGAAGACGGTCCTCGTCCCCACCCGCATCTTTCGCATCCGCCCTTCCGCCGGGCGTATCGGGCGCGCTATGAACCGGCACGGGATACGTGCCCCTGGAGCAAGTGAATGGCGTCGGCAGCGGAACAGCTCGCAGCGAACATCAATTTCGCCTCGATCGGCAAGGCCGAGGAGCTCAAGAAGCGGATCTGGTTCACGCTGGGCGCGCTGATCATCTATCGCCTGGGGACCTACATCCCGCTGCCCGGCATCGACCCCGCGGCCTTCGAGGCCAACTTCTCCGGGCAGAAGCAGGGCGTGCTCGAACTCTTCAACATGTTCTCGGGCGGCGCCGTGCAGCGCATGGCGATCTTCGCCCTGAACATCATGCCCTACATCTCGGCCTCCATCATCATCCAGCTCATGACCTCCGTCGTGCCCTCGCTGGAAACGCTGAAGAAGGAGGGCGAGGCCGGGCGCAAGGTCATCAACCAGTACACGCGCTACTTGACCGTGATCCTCGCGGCGTTCCAGGCCTACGGCATCTCGGTCGGCCTGGAGGGGCAGTCCGGCATCGTCACGGATCCGGGGCTGTTCTTCCGCATCTCGACCGTGCTGACCCTCATGGGCGGCACCATGTTCCTGATGTGGCTCGGCGAGCAGATCACCTCGCGCGGCATCGGCAACGGCTCGTCGCTCATCATCTTCGCCGGCATCATCGCGGCCTTCCCGGCCGCCATCGGCCACACGCTGGAGCTCGGGCGCCAGGGCGCCATCTCCACCGTGTTCATCCTGGCGGTGGTCGTGGTGGCGATCGCCACCATCGCGTTCATCGTCTTCATGGAGCGGGCGCAGCGCCGGGTGCTGATCACCTATCCGAAGCGCCAGGTCGGCAATCGCATGTTCGAGGGGCAGACCTCGTTCTTGCCGCTCAAGCTCAATACGTCGGGCGTCATCCCGCCGATCTTCGCCTCGTCGCTGCTGCTGCTGCCCACGACGGTCGCCAACTTCACCCAGATGAACGGCAACGGCGGCGGCTGGCTCGCCACGGTGACGAGCTTCCTCGGCCACGGCCGGCCCGCCTACATCCTGCTCTACCTCGCCCTCATCGTCTTCTTCGCCTTCTTCTACACGGCCGTCGTGTTCAACCCCACTGAGACGGCCGACAATCTGCGCAAGCACGGCGGCTTCGTGCCCGGCGTGCGGCCCGGCGAGCGGACTGCCCAGCACATCGACACGATCCTGACGCGGATCACCGTGCTGGGGGCCGGCTATCTCGCGATCATTTGCCTTCTGCCCGAGCTTCTGATCTCCTACGCGGCGCTGCCCTTCTACTTCGGTGGCACGTCGCTGCTGATCGTCGTGAGCGTGACCATGGACACCGTGGCCCAGGTTCACGGCCATCTGCAGGCCCAGCAATATGAGAGCCTGATCAAGAAATCGCGGCTCAGAGGGAAGAAGCGATGAGGATAGTGTTTCTGGGCCCCCCCGGGGCCGGGAAGGGCACGCAGGCGTCGCGCCTCACGGCGCGGCACGATATCCCGCAATTGTCCACGGGCGACATGCTGCGGGCCGCCGTGAAGGTCGGCACACCCGTGGGGCTGAAGGCCAAAGCCATCATGGAGCAGGGCGGCCTCGTGCCGGACGCCATCGTGGTCGGGATCGTGGCCGAGCGGATCGTCGAGCCGGATGCGTCCCGTGGCTTCATTCTCGACGGCTTTCCCCGCACCGTCGCCCAGGCCGAGGCGCTCGACGTGATGCTCGCCACCAAGGACATGGCGCTCGACGCCGTGCTGGAACTGTCGGTCGACCCCGCGGTGCTGGTCACTCGCATCGCCAAGCGGGCCGCCGAGACGGTGGCGGCCGGCGGCAGCGTGCGGCCCGACGACAAGCCCGATGTGCTGGCCAAGCGCCTCGACACCTACCGTGAGCAGACCGCGCCCGTGTCGCATTACTACGCGGGGTCGGGCCGGCTGCGGACCATCGACGGCATGGCGCCGATCGAGGCCGTGTCGGACGCCATCGATTCCGCCCTCGCCGCGGGGGCCCGGGCCGAGCCCGTCGCGATGCGCGAGCCGATGTCAAGCCATCCTTGACGATCCGTCACGAAGCCGTTAAGGCGACCGAGGCGAGCCTATGACATCGCGGTGCCGGGTCGTCCCACGTGGGGACCCGGCCTTTCACCGTTGGCCGCAAGCCCGAACAACAGCGTCACTCGGCACGGCGGTGCCCGGCGCATGGAGAAGACACGTGGCCCGTATCGCTGGCGTCAATATCCCGACCAACAAGCGCGTGGTGATCGCGCTCCAGTACATCCACGGCATCGGTGGGCAGAAGGCGCAGGAGATCTGCGAGAAGGTCAACATCCCGGCCGAGCGCCGCGTGGCCCAGCTTTCCGACGCCGAAGTGCTCCAGATCCGCGAGACCATCGACCGCGACTACCTCGTCGAGGGCGACCTGCGCCGCGAGAACTCGATCAACATCAAGCGCCTGATGGACCTCGGCTGCTACCGTGGCCTGCGCCATCGCCGCCAGCTGCCCGTCCGCGGTCAGCGCACCCACACCAACGCCCGCACCCGCAAGGGCAAGGCGAAGCCGATCGCCGGCAAGAAGAAGTGACGGGCCGCTAGGCCCTCATTCTCGGCCCCGGCACCGGGGCCGATGCGACCCTCTCCCGAGCGCCTGGCATCACGGGCGCGCTTGAAGGACCCCAGGACAAAACTATGGCCAAAGAAGCAACCCGCGTCCGCCGTCGTGAACGCAAGAACATCGCCTCGGGCATCGCCCACGTGAGCTCGACGTTCAACAACACGATGATCACCATCACGGACGCCCAGGGCAACACCATCTCGTGGTCGTCCGCCGGCACCATGGGATTCAAGGGCTCGCGCAAGTCGACGCCCTACGCGGCCCAGATGGCCGCCGAAGACGCGGCCCGCAAGGCCTCTGAACACGGCATGCGCCTGCTCGAGGTCGAGGTGTCGGGCCCCGGCTCTGGCCGTGAGTCCGCGCTGCGCGCGCTCCAGGCGTCGGGCTTCACCGTGACGTCGATCCGCGACGTCACCCCGATCCCGCATAACGGCTGCCGCCCGCGCAAGCGCCGCCGCGTCTGATCCAACGCTCCCCGGGGCGGGGCGGCATCCTCTGGCGCCGCCCCGCCTCCCGTTTCGCCGCATCGCCGCGGCTCACCAGCCGTCCCACGCGAAGGGCGCCTTCGCCGGCGGGAAGCGCGCCACCGCTGTCCCGCCCGCCGAGGTGCCCTCCCTCACGCCGAAGCTGCCGCGCCGTGCCGGCAGGCTTCAGGCTCGGAACTCCGCCCATGACCACCGTGATCTCCAAGAATTGGCAGGACCTCATCAAGCCCAACAAGCTCGAGGTCCAGTTGGGCGACGACGCCAAGCGCGCCGCCACCGTCGTGGCCGAGCCGCTCGAGCGCGGCTTCGGCCTCACCATGGGCAACGCCCTGCGCCGCATCCTGCTGTCGTCGCTCCAGGGCGCCGCCATCACGGCCGTGCAGATCGACGGCGTCCTGCACGAGTTCTCCTCCATCCCCGGCGTCCGCGAGGACGTGACCGACATCGTCCTCAACATCAAGGACGTGTCGATCAAGATGGTGGGCGAGGGTCCCAAGCGGATGATCCTCAAGAAGTCCGGCCCCGGGGTCGTCAAGGCGGGCGACATCCAGGTCGTCAACGACGTGTCGGTGCTGAACCCGGAACTCGTGATCTGCACGCTCGACGAGGGCGCCGAGATCCGCATGGAGTTCACCGTCAACACCGGCAAGGGCTACGTCCCGGCCGACCGCAACCGGTCGGAGGACGCGCCGATCGGCCTCATCCCGGTCGACAGCCTATATTCGCCCGTCAAGAAGGTGTCATAC
>CAXTFP010000263.1:0-5131 GCA_964243135.1 uncultured Lichenihabitans sp. | reverse complement strand
ACAGCCGCTCGTCCCAGAACACGAAGGGCAGGCCGAGGATGGGATGCGCCTGCCGCACGAAGGCCCGCGTCGACTGAACCCGAGGGCCCTCGGACCCGTCCATGTTGAGCGGCAGGCCGATCACCAGGGCGACGACGGCGTGGCTCTCGACGATGCCGCGCAGCACCTCGACGTCGCGCGTGAACTTCGTGCGGCGGATCGTGTCGAAGGGCGAGGCGATGCGGCGCTCGACGTCCGACAGGGCGAGGCCGATCGTCTTGGTGCCGAGGTCGAGGCCGATCAGGCGCTGGTTTCGGCCGAGCAGGGCGGGGACGTCGCCGATATCGAGGACGGCACTCATGTCTGCACCTCGAAGGTCAGGGGATCGGCTTTCGCGGCCCGGAGCGGGAGTCCCCTTCCCTAACTCCGAAGCCGCCAGGCGCCATCGTTGATTCGCGAGTCGGCCGGATGGTATAGGCCCCTCGACCCCTCCACCGCGGAACCACCATGTCCATCGATCAGGCGACCGTCCGCCGCGTCGCCCAACTCGCCCGCATCACCCTGGCGGAGGGCGAGGTCGCGCATCTCCAGGGCGAGCTCAACGCCATCCTGTCCTTCGTGGCGGAACTCGATGAGGTCGACGTGTCGGGCGTCGAGCCCATGACCTCGGTGATGCCGATGCGGCTGACGCTGCGGGCCGACGAGGTGACGGACGGGGGCTTCGCGTCCCGCATCGTCGCCAATGCCGCGTCGAGCGAGGATCGCCTCTTCGCCGTCCCCAAGGTCATCGAGTGACGCCGGCTCGCGCCGGCGCCGCAGCGCTTCAGATCATCGCCGAAGAGACCCCATGTCCGATCCCACCAGCCTGACCCTCGCCGAAGCGCGCGACGCCGTCAGGTCGAAGAGCCTGTCGTCCGTGGAGCTCACGCGCGCCCACATCCGGGCCGTGGAGGCGGCGCGGCCGCTCAACGCCTTCATCACCGAGACGCCCGAGCGCGCCCTCGCCATGGCGGAGGCCTCCGACGCGCGGATCGCGCGGGGGCAGGGCGGCCCGCTCGAAGGGCTGCCGCTCGGCATCAAGGACCTGTACTGCACGGAGGGCGTGCGGACCACAGCCGGCAGCCGCATCCTCGACGGCTTCGTGCCGCTCTACGAGTCGACCGTGTCGTCGCAGCTTTGGCGCGACGGCGCCGTGATGCTGGGCAAGCTCAACCTGGACGAATTCGCCATGGGCTCGTCGAACGAGACGTCCCACTTCGGTCCCGTCGCGTCGCCGTGGCGCCGGCCCGGCTCCAACGCCGCCCTGGTGCCCGGCGGCTCGTCCGGCGGCTCGGCCGCGGCGGTCGCGGCGCGTCTGTGCCTCGGCGCCACCGCCACCGACACGGGCGGCTCGATCCGCCAGCCCGCGGCCTTCACCGGCACAGTGGGCATCAAGCCGACCTACGGCCGCTGCTCGCGCTGGGGCGTCGTGGCCTTCGCGTCCTCCCTCGACCAGGCCGGCCCCATCACCCGCACGGTGCGCGACGCGGCCATCATGCTCCGCTCCATGGCGGGCCACGACCTCAAGGACTCGACCTCCGTCGACGCGCCCGTGCCGGACTACGAGGCGGCGGTGGGCGCCTCGGTCCGGGGCAAGACGATCGGCATCCCGCGCGAGTACCGGCTCGACGGCATGCCGGCCGAGATCGACGCGCTGTGGGCCGAGGGCGTCGCCTGGCTGGAGGCGGCGGGCGCGCAGGTCGTCGACATCGCGCTGCCGCACACGAAATATGCCCTACCGGCCTATTACATCGTGGCGCCCGCCGAGGCCTCCTCGAACCTCGCCCGCTACGACGGCGTGCGCTACGGGCTGCGGATGCCGGGCCGCGACATCGGCGAGATGTACGGCAACACCCGCGCGGCTGGTTTCGGCGCGGAGGTGCGCCGGCGCATCATGATCGGCACCTACGTGCTCTCGGCCGGCTATTACGACGCCTATTACCTCAAGGCCCAGAAGATCCGGACGCTGGTGCGCCGGGACTTCGAGGCCGCCTTCGCGGCGGGCGTCGACGCCATCCTCACCCCGGCGACGCCCTCGGCGGCCTTCGCCGTGGGCGAGAAGGGCGGGGACGACCCCATCGCCATGTATCTGAACGACGCCTTTACGGTCACGGTC
The DNA here is from genome assembly GCA_964243135.1 of uncultured Lichenihabitans sp. Classification (GTDB taxonomy): domain Bacteria; phylum Pseudomonadota; class Alphaproteobacteria; order Rhizobiales; family Beijerinckiaceae; genus Lichenihabitans. The sequence continues at coordinate 2,997 of CAXTFP010000263.1, read as the reverse complement.
AACATGGCGGGCCTGCCCGGCATCGCCGTGCCGGCGGGCCTGTCGGCCGAGTTGCTGCCGCTCGGGCTGCAGTTGATCGGCCGCCCCTTCGACGAGGAGACCCTGTTTTCGCTGGCCGAGGTGATCGAGCGCTCGGCGCCCCCGATGCGCCTCCCGTCCGACTGGTGGTCCCCGTCGGCCGCCTCCGCCGCGAACTGACACGCTTCCGCGTGTTCGGCTCGGAGCGCTCCTCCATCCGCTCATCCCCGCGCAGGCGGGGATCCAGCGCAACGATGTTCGGCCGAGGGCCGGCCCTCTTCTGCCACCGCGCGATAAGCGGCACGCGGGATCATTTCGTCGTCGTTCGGCCGTCGCCCCGCGCTGTTGAATCCCCGCCTGCGCGGGGATGATCGGCAAAGGGCAGAAGCTATTTGAAAAATCCAGGAGAGGTCGAGCCATGGCCACCGCATCCGAATCGAAGCTCATCCGCGGCGTCACCGGCGACTGGGAAGTTGTCGTCGGCATGGAGATCCACGCCCAGGTGTCGTCCCGCTCGAAGCTGTTCTCGGGCGCCGCCACGGGCTTCGGGGCCGAGCCCAACAGCCAAGTGTCCTTCGTGGACGCCGCCATGCCCGGCATGCTGCCCGTCATCAACGGCTTCTGCGTCGCCCAGGCCGTGCGGACGGGGCTGGGCCTGAAGGCGCGAATCAACCGTCGCTCGGTCTTCGACCGCAAGAACTACTTCTACCCGGACCTGCCGCAGGGTTACCAGATTTCCCAGTACAAGCACCCCATCGTCGGCGAGGGCGAGGTGCTGGTCGACGTCACGCCCGAGCGGCAGATCCGCGTCGGCATCGAGCGGCTCCACCTCGAACAGGACGCCGGCAAGTCCACCCACGACCAGTCGCCCGACCAGAGCTTCGTCGACCTCAACCGCTCCGGCGTGGCCCTGATGGAGATCGTGTCGCGCCCCGACATCCGCTCGGCCGACGAGGCGCGCGCCTACGTCACCAAGCTGCGCACCATCCTGCGCTACCTCGGCACCTGCGACGGCGACATGGAGAAGGGGAGCCTGCGCGCGGACGTCAACGTGTCGGTGCGCCGGCCCGGCGAGGAGCTCGGCACCCGCTGCGAGATCAAGAACGTCAACTCGATCCGCTTCATCGGCCAGGCCGTCGAGGCGGAGGCGCGCCGGCAGATCGGCGTCATCGAGGACGGCGGCGCGATCGAGCAGGAGACGCGGCTCTTCGACCCCGGCCGCGGCGAGACGCGCGCCATGCGCTCGAAGGAGGAGGCGCACGACTACCGCTACTTCCCCGACCCTGACCTGCTGCCGCTGGAGCTCGACGACGCCTACGTCGAGGCCCTGGCGGCCGACCTGCCGGAACTGCCGGACGCCAAGAGGGCCCGGTTCGTGTCGGACTACGGCCTGTCGGCCTATGACGCGGGCGTGCTCGTGGCGGAACGCGACCTCGCCGACTATTACGAGCGCGCCGTGGCGGCGGAGCCGCGCGGTGCCGGCACCCGCGACGCCAAGCTCGTGGCCAATTGGGTCACGGGCGACATCGCGGCCTTCGCCAACGCCTCCGGCCTGCCGGTGCACGGGACCCACATCACGCCCGAGCAGGTGGCCGGGCTCGTCGACCTCATCGCCGACGGCACGATCTCGGGCAAGATCGCCAAGGACGTGCTGACCCTGATGGTCGGCGACGAGCGCGACGCCGGCCCGCGCGACATCGTCGAGCGGCACGGGATGAGGCAGGTGACGGACGTCGGCGCCATCGCGGCGGCGGTCGACGCCATCATCGCGGCCAACCCCGACAAGGTCGCCCAGGCGATCGCCAAGCCGACGATGCTCGGCTGGTTCGTCGGGCAGGCCATGAAGGCCACCGGCGGCAAGGCCAATCCGCAGGCCGTCAACGCCGTGCTGAAGAGCAAGCTCGGCCTTTGAACGGCCACCCTCGTCGGGAGCAGGGGAACACCTGTCCGGATCACTTCTGGCCGAGGCAGCCCCGGGAGAAATCCTTCCATGTGCCGCCGGCCGCGGTCCCGGCCCGCTTCATGTTGGACCATTGATGTCCGCATTCCAGCATGCGGGCCCGGGCCGCCACGTTGCGCGACCCGGCATCGACCTCCTGCGCGAGCGGCACCCTCGGCGCCGCCGCGTCCGAGTGGAAGGGGGAGACGGTCGGTACGACGGTCCGGGCCGGCGCGGCGCCGGCCTGGGGCGGAGCCGCCCGGACGGGCGACGCGAGACACGCGAAGGCCAGCAGCGCCGCGCTGAGCTTCATCGGAACGGATCGACGCACGGTGCGATGCCGCTGAGGTCTGTCCGTCATTCGTCGGGTGGGGTGGTCCCGGCCGCGGGAGCCGTCGCACCGGTCTTGTGAACCGCAGGAGCCGAACCCGCGTGGACGGGAGCTTTGCTGACGCCGGAGTCCACCGTGTTGACGGTCTTGGGCTCCTCGCGCGTCCATTTCTGGCCGCCGCAGAGGATGTAGGCCACGCATCCCTTCAGCTCGACCTGGTTCTTGCCGATGCTCTTCAGTGTCGCGTCGTAGGTCTTGCCGTTGGTCGGGTTGTAGACCGTGCCCTTCCAGTTCTCGTCGTCGGGCTCCATGGAGATGAGCTGGAGGCCGAGCAACGGCCGCTTGCGCTTGCTCTCGTCCTGGTTCTCCTTGTCGAGCTTCAGGTTGCCCTTGGCGTCGCTGGGATCCTTCATCCAGAACACCGAGCCGCAGATCTTTTCCCCGCAATGGGTGATGTGGATTTGCGACTCGTTCTTCTCGGTCGCCCAAAATCCGGTCGGGTCGTCCGCGGCATGGGCTTGGCTGAAGCCGAGGATCCCCATCCCGAGAACCCCGAGAATGGGAAGAAAGCGCGCCCTGACCATCATCACCCTATCACTCGTTAGCGGGAGTCGCGGCGTTGGCGGAGACGGAGGGATTCGAACCCTCGATAGAGCTTTACAACCCTATAACGGTTTAGCAAACCGCCGCCTTCAGCCTCTCGGCCACA
>CAXTFP010000262.1:0-5136 GCA_964243135.1 uncultured Lichenihabitans sp. | reverse complement strand
AGCATTACGCCATCGCTCGGCAGGTGCAGCAGGTGCTGCAGCGCTACAAGTCGCTCCAGGACATCATCGCCATCCTGGGCATGGACGAACTGTCCGAGGAGGACAAGATCTCGGTCGCCCGCGCCCGCAAGATCGAGCGCTTCCTCAGCCAGCCCTTCCACGTGGCCGAGATCTTCACCGGCTCGCCCGGCAAGCTCGTGTCGCTGGCCGACACGATCAAGGGCTTCAAGGGCCTCGTCGAGGGCCAGTATGACCACCTCCCCGAGGCGGCCTTCTACATGGTGGGCAACATCGACGAGGCGATCGAGAAGGCCGGCAAGCTCGCCAAGGCGGCCTGACGCGGCCCCATCACCCTTAAACTGCCGTCGGCGGCGGGCATGACGGAGCGATCCGGCCTCCGGGCCGGGGCGTTCCGCGCCGCGTCGGTTCCCTGACCTGAGGACACCCGCCATGGCCGCTTTTCCGTTCGAGCTCGTGTCGCCCGAGCGCCTGCTTTTTACGGGCGACGTCGAGTCCGTCGTCGTGCCGGGCAGCGAGGGCGAGCTGACCGTGATGAAGGACCACGCGCCGCTGATGACGACGCTGAAGCCCGGCATCGTCACGGTCAACGAGGCGGCCGGCAAGTCGTCCCGCCTCTTCGTGCGCGGCGGCTTCGCGGATGTGGCGCCGACCGGCCTCACCATCCTGGCCGAGAGCGCCGTGCCGGTGGAGCAGTTCGACGCCCCGACGCTCGACGCCGAGCTCAAGGGCGCCGGCACTGAGGTGAGCGAGGCCACGACCGACGAGGGGCGCCGCCTCGCCCAGGAGAAGCTCGACCAGCTCAACGAACTGCGCGGCGCCCTGACGCTCTGACCGGACCGGCGACGATGTCCGAAACCCGCGCGCGCCGACCGGGCCGTGCGGTTTCCGCTGTCCAGGGCTTCGCGCCGGAGGCCGTAAGATCAGTCTGACATCCCTATCCTCCCTCATCCTGAGCAGGGCGCGGAGCGCCCGTGATTTCGCTGCAGACCCACGGGTCTCCGAGTCTCGACCCAGGCCGCCCGCGTGATCGATCGCGGACGCGACACGCTCCGCCTCGACGCCGATGCCGGCGGGATCGCGGCCGCCGCCGCTCTGCTGCGGGACGGCGGTCTGGTGGCCTTCCCGACCGAGACGGTCTACGGGCTCGGTGCCGACGCTCGCGTGGCCGAGGCCGTGGCCGGCATCTACGGGGCCAAGGCGCGCCCCCGCTTCAATCCGCTCATCGCCCACGTGATCGACCTCGCGGAGGCCGAACTCGAAGGCACCTTCGGCCCCGACGCGCTCGCCCTCGCCCGCGCCTTCTGGCCCGGACCCCTGACGCTTGTGGTGCCGGCCGCGCCGGGCTGCGCGGTCTGCGACCTCGCCCGCGCCGGGCTCGACAGCGTGGCGTTGCGCGTGCCGAGCCACCCGGTCGCCCGCGCGCTGATCGCCGCGGCCGGTCGGCCGGTCGCGGCGCCCTCGGCCAACCGCTCGGGCCGCGTCAGCCCGACGACCGCGGCCCACGTCCTCGGCGACCTCGACGGCCGCATCGACGCCGTGCTCGACGGCGGAGCCACCGACGTGGGGGTCGAGTCGACCATCGTGTCCTGCCTCGGCTCGCCCGTGCTGCTGCGGCCCGGCGGCGTGACGCGCGAGGCCATCGAGGCCGTGCTGGGCAGGTCCGTGGCGGCGCCCGAAGCCGATGCCCGGAGGGTGGCGCCCGGCATGCTCGCGTCCCATTACGCTCCGCGTGCGCGCCTGCGGCTCGGCGCCGAGGCGCCCGTGCCCGGCGAGGCGGGGCTCGACTTCGGCGGCCGGTTCGCGGGCTGGAGCGGGATCCACCTCGACCTGTCGCCGCGGGGAGACCTCGCCGAGGCCGCGGCCCATCTGTTCGGGTACCTGCGCCGCCTCGACGACGCGCTCGGCGGCCGCGGCACGATCGCGGCGGCGCCGATCCCCGGGCACGGCATCGGCGAGGCCATCGCCGACCGGCTCGCCCGGGCGGCCGCGCCGCGCTGACCTCCTACCGGGCTATCTCCACCACCACGCGCCCGCGCACTTGGCCGTCCAGGATCGCGTGCGCGGTCGGCACGATGTCGTCGAAGCCGACGGTGCTGGTCAGCGCCGCCAGCTTGCCGCGGTCGAGGTCGCGCGCGAGCCTGGCCCAGGCTTCGAGCCGCCGCTCCCGGCTCGCCATGACGCTGTCGATGCCGAGCAGCGCCACGCCGCGCAGGATGAACGGCATCACGCTCCCCGGCAGGTCCGCCCCGCCCGCGAGGCCGCAGGCCGCGACCGCGCCGTCCATCCGCGTCTGGGCCAGCACGTTGGCCAGGGTATGCGAGCCCACGGCGTCGATGCCCGCGGCCCAGCGCTCCTTGCCGAGCGGACGGCCGGGCTTCGACAGCGCGTCGCGCCCGATGACCTCGTCGGCGCCGAGGCCGCGCAGGAAAGCCTCCTCCTGGGGTCGCCCCGTCGAGGCGATCACGCGCCAGCCGAGCCGGCTCAGCAGCGCCACCGCGACCGAGCCGACCCCGCCGGCCGCACCGGTGACGATCGCGGCCCCGTGGTCCGGCGTCAGCCCGTGGCGCTCCAGCGCCAACACGGCCAGCATGGCCGTGTAGCCCGCCGTGCCGATCGCCATGGCGTCCGCGGGGCCGAAGGCGTCCGGCAGGGGCACGAGCCACTCTCCCTTGACGCGCGCGCGCTCCGCATAGGCGCCGAGATGCGTTTCGCCGAGCCCCCAGCCGTTCAGCACCACGGCGTCGCCCGGCTTGAGGTCGGGGTGGGACGTCTCCTCGACGGTGCCGGCGAGATCGACGCCCGGGATCATGGGGAAGCGCCGCACCACGGGCGAGCGGCCCGTGATGGCGAGCCCGTCCTTGTAGTTGACGGTAGAATGGGTGATCCGCACGGTCGTGTCGCCCGGCATCAGATCGGCCTCGTCGAAGAACACTTGCTCGACCGTCTGGCCGCCCTCCGCCCTGTCGATCCGCAGCGCCTTGAACTTGGTCATGGCGTTCCCTCCCGTGCCGTCGCCCCGGATGAGAACCCGCCGGGGCTTCGGGCGTCAATCCGGCCGGGGCGGGCGGGCGCGGAGCCGCCCTTGCGGCACCCGCGCAAAAAGGACATCTTGCGCCGTCACCGTGCCTCGGACCGCGCGTGCCCGAGCTCCTTCCAGGTCGAGCCGCCGCCCCGCCAACCCCACAAGGTTTCCGTGCCCGACCACCTCCCCCAGGCCTCCCTCCCGCGGCGCGCCAGAACTGGGTTCGCGGCCTTCCTGCTGGCCGGCACGGCCTTCGCCACCCCGCTCCAGGCCCGCCCCACCCTCGCGCCGCCCCCGCCGCCGGACGTCAGCGGCAGCCTGTCGGGCAACTACCTGTCGGCCCTCGTGGCGGGGGCCGACCGCGACACGCCGGCGGCCTCGGCCTATTTCAAGGAGGTGCTGCGCTCCGACCCGCGCAACCCCGAGTTGATCGAGCGCACCTTCGTGGCGGCCCTGTCGAACGGCGACGTCGACGATGCGCTCGACTTCGCCCGCCGCCTCGTCAAGGCGGACCCGAAGAACGGCCTCGCCCACATGGTGCTGGGCATCGGGCAGATGAGGGATGGCCACTGGGTGGCGGCGCGGCGCGAGTTCGCCAGCGGCGGGGCGGGGCGCGAGCACGACATCACCGCGACCCTGCTCACCGCCTGGTCCTTCGCGGGCCAAGGCGACGAGAAGAAGGCGCTCGCGACGATCGACGGGCTGCGGGACACGGGTTTCGCTGTGTTCCGCGACTACCATTCGGCGCTGATCGCCGACATGGCCAACGACCTGCCCGAGGCCACCAAGCGCTTCAAAACCGCCTATGCCGAGGACCACACCATCCTGCGCCTCGTCGACGCCTACGCGCGCTTCGAGGCCCGGCACGGCGCCAAGGACGAGGCGCTGCGCGCGCTCAATGCGTTCCAGGACGTGCTGCCGCACCACCCGCTGATCGAGGCCGACCTCGCCGACATCGCGGCCGGCCGGCCCATCCAGCCCCTCATCCGCAGCGCCCAGGAGGGCGCCGCCGAGGTGCTCTACGGGCTCGGCGCCGCGGGCGGTCGGCAGGGCGACGAACTCGCCGCCATGATCTACCTGCGGCTCTCGCTGTATCTGTCGCCCACCAACAGCCTTGCGGACATCACACTGGCCGACCTTTACGGCCGCCTGAAGCAGAGCGATCAGGCCATCGCAGTCTACAACCGCGTGCCGGACGGCAACCCACTGCGCGACAACGCCGACGTCCAGACCGGGCTGACGCTCGACGTGATGGGCAAGCCGGACGACGCCATCGCGTACCTCAAGGACATCGTCGCCAAGCGCCCGAGAGACATTGACGCGCTGACCACTCTGGGCAACATCCAGCGCGAGCAGAAGCGCCACGCCGATGCCGCGGCCTCCTACACCCAGGCGCTCGACGGCCTGCCGAAGGACGACAAGAGCGCCTGGACGCTGCTCTACTTCCGCGGCATCTCCTACGAGCGGAACAAGGACTGGCCCAAGGCCGAGGCCGATTTTCAGGCCGCGCTGGCCCTGCAGCCCGACCAGCCGCTGGTGCTGAACTACCTCGGCTATTCCTGGGTCGACCGCGCGCTCCACCTCGACGAGGCGTTGAAAATGCTGCGCAAGGCCGTGGCGCTGCGGCCCGAGGACGGATTCATCGTCGACAGCCTGGGCTGGGCCGACTTTCGGCTCGGCGACTACGACGGCGCCGTGAAGGAGCTGGAGCGCGCCATCGGGCTCAAGCCCGGCGACCCTACCATCAACGACCACCTGGGCGACGCCTACTGGCGCACGGGCCACAAGCAGGAGGCGCAGTTCCAATGGAACCACGCCCGCGACCTGAAGCCCGATGCCGAGGACCTGCCCGGCATCCTGGAGAAGATCGCCCACGGCCTGCCCGATCCGGCGCCGACGGCTTCCGCCGACAGCAAGCCGCCCGAAGCGCCGCCCGGCCCGGCGCCCGAGCCCGCCGCACCCGCGGCTCCCGCCGGGGACGCGGCGCCGAAATAGCCTTGCATCCCGCACCGCGGGGCGCCATGTCGAAGCTCCGCCGCGGTCCGGCCTCTGCATCGAGGGGGACGGGCGGCGGCTTTTGTGCTGGCGTGGTG
>CAXTFP010000261.1:0-5162 GCA_964243135.1 uncultured Lichenihabitans sp. | reverse complement strand
GGGTGACGGCGAGCGTCATCTCGTCGAGCACGAAGACGAAGACATCGTCGATCGCCTGGCGGGAACAGTCGCTTTCGAGCACGACCGACCAGCCGAGTCGGAGGTCCTGCGGGCGCAGCGCGTCGAGCGTCGGCACCTCGTCGAACACGGCCTCGACGGTGCAGGGTCCGAGGTCGCGCAGCTCGTCGATCAGCGCCAGGGGGTTGGTGCCGTTGCGCAGGGCGTCAGATTTGAAGCGGAAGGCGAGGTTCCAGCCACGCCCCGCCGGTGCCGGCGCGGGGGTCGCCGCTGCCGCAGGGGCCGAGCGCGCCGCGCCGCTCCCCGGCAGGTCCATCAGGCTCTGGAGGTTGTCCAGGATGGAGCGGCCGATCACGGCGTCGGCCTCGTCCGGGGTCTCGATCAGCGCGCGCATGTGGTCGCGGGCCGCGAGCGCCACCTGGACGAGCTCCCGGCTGGCCGGCACCTTGCCCTGGCGGATGAGGTCGAAGGCCGTCTCGAAGTCGTGCGTGAAACCCGCGAGCCGGTCGAAGCCGAACATCGCGCCCGACCCCTTGATCGTGTGCATGGCCCGGAAGGCGGCATCCACGAGGCCGCGGTCGCCGGGGTCGTTGCCCAGGTCGAGCAGCGTCACCTCCAGACTGTCGAGCAGCTCGCCGGCCTCCTGGCGGAAGATTTCGGCGGGGTCGACGGCGCTCATTTGCGCACCAGCTTGGTGGCGACGGAGAGGAGCTGCTCGGGCTTGAACGGCTTGGTGATCCAGCCGGTCGCGCCCGCGGCCTTGGCTTCCTGCTTGACGGCGTCGTTGGACTCCGTTGTCAGGAACACGATCGGCACGCCCACGACGGCCGGCATGGCCCGCAGGCCGCGGATGAACTCGAGGCCGTTCATCACGGGCATGTTGAGGTCGGTGATGACGAGGTCCACCGCCGTTGAGGTGGCCTGGGTCAGGCCCTCCTGGCCGTTCTCGGCCTCGATCACGGTGTAGCCGGCGCCTTCGAGGACGATCCGGACGAGTTGGCGGACGCTCGGGGAGTCGTCGACGGTGAGAATGGTGGCCATGGTGGATCCTCAGAGCCTGTTTGAGTGCTGGAGTGGGGCTGCGCCGCAGCCCCGCTCGGATGATCGGCAGGAAGCGCGTGAAGAGCGTGGCCCCAGCCACGGTCGAGCGCGGTGACGCCCCGAGCGCCGAGCGGGGCGCGGCCCTCCGGATCGAGCCGCGACGGCCGACTGATGCGTCGCGGAGCTCGCCGATACCGCGGGTATCGGCGAGCTCCCCTCCTGTCATTCGGCACGTCGCAGCTCAACGCAGTCCCGCTCCAGCGCTCAAACAGGCTCTCAACCTCGCGTGATGCGGCCCAGGGTCGGATCGATCCCGACCCCGGCTCTCTCGAAGGTGACGCGCAGCGCCGGCGACAGGCCAGTCAGCGTCAGCGGCCGGCTCGCGCGCTCCGCCGTCAGCGACGCCGAGACCATCATCTGGACGAAGCTGAGGTCGATGGCGCCCAGGCCGGACAGGTCGAGCGTCACGGCCCCGCCCCCCGCCAGGGCGCCCTTCAAGCGCGCGTGCATGTCGTCGGCGTTGGCCAGCAGGCCGTCGCCCCTGAGGTGTTCCGTTCGAGCCTGGGGAGTCATGGTGATGCTCACTGTGTGACGCTCGCTCTCGATGGGACCGAACCGCGTCCGGGTCCGGCGGGACGGGATCGACTTGTCCGAGGCGTTCAGGCTCCGGAAGCGCGGCGGAACGGGATGACGGTGGTGGCCGGTTCAGCCGGCCCGTCCCCGGGGGGCGAAGGAGCAGGGCCCACGCCGGCCCCCTCCCCCGTGCCGTCGGGGGACCGGGCGCGCGCGTAGGCGGCCAAAAAGGCGTCCAGGCAGCGCGGGTCGAAGTGACCGCCGCGCTCGGCTTCGAGGCAGCCCAGCGCCTCCTCGACCGCCATGGCGGCCTTGTAGGGGCGCACCGTCGTCATGGCGTCGAAGACGTCCGCCACCGCGACGATGCGGGCGCTGAGCGGAATGGCATCCCCGGCGATCCGCATCGGGTAGCCGCGCCCGTCCCATCGCTCGTGGTGGTGCCCGGCGATCTCGGCCGCCAGCTGCATCAGGTCGGAAGCGCTGTCGCCCAGGATGCGCTCGCCGACCGCGGCATGGGTCCGCACGATCGCGGTCTCGTCGTCGGTGAGGCGGCCGGGCTTCAGCAGCACCTGGTCGGGGACCGCCACCTTGCCGATGTCGTGCAGCGGCGCCGCGAGGTAGATGCTGCGGCATTCGTCAGGCGGCAGGCCGAGCTCCTCCGCGATCATGCGGCTGTAGCGCGCCACCCGCAGCGTGTGGTCGCCCGTGTCGTTGTCGCGGTATTCGACCGCCAGCGACAGGCGGAAGATCATCTCCTCTTCCCGCTCGTGCACCTTGCGGGTCGCGACCTCGATCTCGCGGGCCAGCCGGTCCGCGTGGTCCTCGCGCTCGCGCACGGCGCGCGACAGGGCGACGAGGTTGCGCAGCTTGACGCCGAGCTCGAAGCCGCTGGACGTCTTGGGCAGGAAGTCGGTGGCACCCGCCTCCAGCGCCTGCAGCCGCACGGCTTGGCTGGAGCTGGCCGTGAGCATGACGACGGGGACCTGGGCGTAGTTCGGCCTGTCCCTGAGCAGACGGATGAACGCGATGCCGTCCATCTTCGGCATGATGTGGTCGACGATCACCAGGTCGAACCGGATCCGGCCCGCCTCCTCCAGGGCGAGGTCGACGTCCTCGAAGGCGCGCCCGTCCACGTCGCCGTGGCACTCCAGCACGCGCTTCAGGTGCGAAAGGCTACTCCGGCTGTCGTCGACGAGCATCGCGAGCATCTGGCATCCATTTCACATCGACACGGCCCGGACAGTGGCCGACCGCGGGCACCGGAATCGATACCGCCGTCTGTCATGGTTGGGATGAGGCGTCATGCCGACGGATCGTGGCCCGCTCCTGGAACCACATTGCGCGATGCGCGTTAACGAATCCGGTAAGAATCGAGCGGCGAGGCGCATTAAAAAGCCCGATTTCGGCTCGTGCCCCCTCGGATCCGCCGGAAAACGGGGCCTGGATCCGTGCCCTGGTCCAGAACGGTCCTTCCATTCCCCTTCTTCGCGTGAAAGCCGGCCCGTTCCGGTTAAGCGTCGCGACTCGGCGGCCGAGCATGCCTCATCGTGCCGTCAGCCGCGGGGGGGGGGGGACGACGACGGGGGCATCGGGCCGCGGGCTCGACGCGACCGGCGCGGACACGGCCCGCTGGACCGACCTCACCCTTGCCGGGATCGGTCCTCAGCGGCAGCGCAGCGCGATGCCGACGCGACCCGTGTCGGCCATGAGGAAGATCACGCCCCCGGTCTGAAGGGACTGGACGACCCGCGCCATATTGCTGGCGCGGATGCTGATCTCGCCGTCCTCCAACCTCTTCACCGTCGAGACAGAGATTTCGGCCGCGGCCGCCATGTCCTGCATCGACCAGCCTAGCAGGGCACGCGCGGCGCGAAGCTCGGGACCCGTCACCACGACGGCCGCCGTCGGCATCTGCAGGGCCACCCTGCCCCCCTCGACATGGGCGCGGCGGAGCACCCGTCCAGCCATCTCCCGCCGATCACCGGGATCGTTTCCGATGAGCGCGCCGGCGCTGATGAAATGGGCCGTCTCGCCCGCGACGGTCCTCAACGAGAACTGGGCGTAGAAGCCCGTGGACGGGTCCGCGGTCGCCCGCGCCACGGCGTCGGCGACCTCCCCCCGGCTTCCGGGGGCGATCATCTCCTGCCAGCCCGTCGGCTGGTCCTTCAAGGGCTGGCCCGTCAGTGCCAGCCATTCCATCGACGGCAGCAGCCGGCCAGACCCGTCGGTCTGCCATTCGAAGTAGCCGATCTTCTCGAACAGCTCGACCGCGCTCCGGCGCCGCTGGCTCATGAGGCGCAGGGCATTGTGCTGCACCGTGACGTCGATGAACAACCCGTCGAGGCGCTCCGAGCGGCCGTTCGCCGCCGCGAGGCGCTCGTAGCGCATCATCACCACGCGCGCGGCTTGGCTCGACCGCGCGACCTCGAAGGACCGGCCGTCGAGCAGTCCCGACACGAGCGCGTCGCGGAAGTCGGCCGTGCTGAAGCCGTCCTGGCAGCGCAGCGATGTCACCAGCGACGACAGATCGGTGTCGATCCCGGCGTCGGGCCCCAGCATGCGCTGGGCGGCGTCCGACAGGAGCAGCCGGTCGACGCGGGGGTGGTACTGCCAGACGGCGCTGTCGCCGAAGCTTTCCCTGATCTTGAGGATCTCCCTCGACGAGAAAACATCCTGCGGCATCGCGAAGGATCCTCCCTGGTGGCGGTGAGACCTGGGTCAGTGATGGCCGGACCAGTTTCGTCCGAGCAAGTCAACGCAGGGGACGCGGGCCCCGATCAGCGAGGCCAAGAATGTGGCCGGCCACGCGCTCGCACGTCCGGAGAATCACGACATTCAGTGGGCGTGATTCTGTCCGATTCGTGCGACTTTGCAATCAATTTCTGTCCGGAGACGCGGGAAGATCCGAGGCTTGGAACGGCTGTGCCGGTCGACGCCGACACGACCCGGGGTTGCACAGCTCGTCCGCGTTCCCCCGACCAAGGCGCGTCCCGACCCGCGGGATGGCCATCCTAGGGCTTGAGTAGAACGTTCTGTCCAAGAGCGAACAAACCAGCGGCCGGAGCCGAGGCTCGATGAGGATCTTCCGATCGCGAAACCCTGTTCAGGGCTCTGCCTCCAAACCCGCGAAAGGCCGGGGGTCGTTCGAGGCCGGCCTGATCCGTCGTGCGGGATCGATGTCACATCGTTCGGATGTCGTCGAGCGTTGCGACCACCTCCGCCAGGAGAGGTCGCGCCCGCGCGTCCTCGCCGACGCAGGCGCGTTCCAGCGCGTGCAGCACGGCCGGCGCGTCCCCGCAGCGGTCCAGCAGCTCGCCGAGGAGCAGGCCGAAGGACCGCGCCTCCACCCGCTGCCACGCCGCGCCTTCCCAGCCCGGCGGCAGGGCCGAGGCGGCGCCGAAGTCGCTCAGCACCGCGTCGCCCGCCGCCCCGTCCCACAGGATGTTATGGGCGTAAAGGTCGCCGTGCAGCAGCCCGCGGGCGTGAAGGTGGGCGGCGGCCCGCGCGACGCCGCGGGCGATGGCCAGCGC
>CAXTFP010000260.1:0-5181 GCA_964243135.1 uncultured Lichenihabitans sp. | reverse complement strand
GCGGCGGCCTCGGCGGCCTTCGCCACCTATGCCCTGGTGTTCTCCACGGGCGAGGTGGTGCCGTCCGGCAACTTCAACGTCTTCGCCCGCTACGACCGCCTGTACCAGGGCGGCGCCCGCAACCTCGCGCCGCCCGGCGCCACGCCCTCGGCCGCCCGGACCGACGTGGCCTCGGGCGACGCCGTCGACTTCACGCCGACGGGCTCGGTCGGCCCCGAGCCCGACGCGACGCAACCCGGCCCCTCCGCGCCCCGCGGCGGCGACGGCCCGCCGCTGCCGGACTTCACGCTGCGCGACGTGTTCGACGGCAAGGCGCTGGTGGAATCCCACTCCAGCCTGTCGGTGGTGAAGCCCGGCTCGGTGATCGACGGCGCCGGCGAGGTGCTGTCGATCGAGAAGCGCGGCACGCGCTGGGTGGTGCTGACCGCCAACGGCGTGATCGCGGGGCAGCGGCGGTAGGGGCGGGCGTCCGGTCCTCGCGGAGGGGTAGTCCCGAGCCGGCGAGGCGATACATGATGGATGCGGCGATGGCGGCCCGTCCGGCAGCGCCGTGGAGTTTCACCCCAGCGCAGCTATCGGGTCATGGATTCGGACACTCAATTCAGCGCCTTCGTCAGGCGTCAGCGGCGTCCCGCGCCCGTCGACGACGCGATCTACTGGGACAAGCAGAGGGACGAGTGGCTGGACGCCCTCGACCGTCTCTATGAGCAGGTCGGGGAGTTCCTGCAGGCTTACATCGTCGCGGGGGACATCAGCCTCCACGAGTCGACGACGGAACTCAACGAGGAGAACCTGGGCGTCTATGCCGCCAAGCGGCTGACCATCGGCATCGGGGTGCAGGAGATCACCCTGACGCCGATCGGCACACGGCTGATCGGCTCGAAGGGCCGGGTGGATGTCGAGGGGAGCGCGGGCAGTTCCCGCCTCGTCCTGATCGACGAGGACATCCGCAGCGTGCACGGGACAGTTTCGGCCGACGTCAGGATCGGCGCGTCGGACGATCGGTCCGCGACGTCGCCATCGACGGTCGAGGTGCCGACGCCGAGGACGATGGCGTGGGCTTGGCGCATCGTCAGTCGCCCGCCGGCCCTTCAGTTCGTCGCGTTGAACAAGGAGTCCTTCTTCGACATGCTCATGGAAGTGAGCAATGGCTAAAAAGGTCTCGTTCTCGGGACAGAACCTCAGCCTTGCACAAGCCGCCCTCCACCACGACGACGTAGAGAGTTCGCTCAGACTCTACTTCTCGAACGCTTCGCCGTCCTACACCATTAGGTTCACCGGATACAGAACCGACGAAGTCACCATGGAGCTGCGCGATCGGCTAGTGGAGCTGGATCGGAACTCCACGATGAGCCTGCTGAGCGCCGTCGAGGCTGCGTTCCGGATCGACTATCTCCAGAGATGCTATCGGAGGGGAAAGGACGACGTTTCCCGCCAGTTCCGCGAGATCTACGGGGAAAGGGGCACGCGCGCACGCCTCGACGACGACATCTTCGAGGTGTGGAAGAACAACGCCGCAGGGGCGAGCGAAATCATCGGGGAACTGCGCGGCGCCTTCAAGTTTCGTCACTGGATGGCGCACGGACGCTACTGGGTTCCGAAACACGGCGGACGATACGACTACCTCACGGTCTATGCGCTCTGCGCGAGGGCGTTGAGCGCCTTCCCGCTGTTGACGCTCTGAGGCCTCCGTCCCTGCGCTTCCGCGGCGAGACCTTCCCCATTTTGCCGCACGGCGGGCGCCCGCCGCCGGGAACCGGACGGGCTGCCGGAGTTTGACCGTGCGGTGCCCTCGAAGGATCCCGTCCGATGCCCGCCGACCACCCCGAGATGTCGCCCGACGATGAGCGCCGCAGCTTCCCGCTGCAGGACTACGCCGCCCTGGGCGACGGCCGCTCCGTGGCGCTGCTCGCGCCGGACGGGGCCGTGGCCTGGTGGTGCGTGCCGAACATCGATTCCGCGCCGTTGTTCGACACGCTGCTCGACGCCGCGGCCGGGGGCTCCTTCGTCCTGCAGCCGACCGAGCTCTTCCGCAGCGAGCGCCGCTACCGGCAGGACAGCAACGTGCTGGAGACCGTCTTCACCACGGCGGGCGGCACCGCGCGGGTGACGGAATCGATGAACAGCACGCTCGCCGGCCGGCTGCCCTGGTGCGAGCTCGCGCGGCGCGTCGAGGTCCTGTCCGGCACCGTGACGCTGCGGGCGCGCCTCGTCTTCGGCACACGCGGCGACACGGTCTCGCCCTGGCTCCAGCCGAACCCCAACGGCTGCATCTTCCACGTCGGCCCCGTGCTGGGCCTGTTCCGCTCGACGCCCAACATGCGGATGCTTCAGGAAGAGGACCGCACGATCCTGGCTGAGGCCACCCTGCGGGAAGGCGAGCGCGCCGTCGTGGCCGTGGTGGCGGGCGAGAACGAGCCGCTCGGCGTGCCGCCCGTCGGCGACATGGACGGGCGCATCGACCTCAGCGACCAGGCGTGGCGATCCTGGGCCGAGGGGCTGCACTACGACGGCCCGCACCGCGAATCCGTGCGCCGCAGCGCGCTCACCCTGAAGCTGCTGCTGTTCTCCCCGTCGGGCGCCATCGCGGCCGCCGCCACGACCTCGCTGCCCGAGCGGGTCGGCGGCAGCAGGAACTATGACTACCGCTACGCCTGGGTCCGCGACGCCGCCTACACGCTCGCGGCCTTCCTGCGGCTCGGCGTGGTGCCGGAAAGCAAGGCCGCCTTCACCTGGCTCATCCACCGCCTCGGCGAGACCGGCGCCAAGGTGTGCTACCGGCTCGACGGGGCGCCCGTGCCGGCCGTGCAGGAATACGACCTCCCCGGCTACCGCGGCTCGCGCCCCGTGATCACCGGCAACGTGGCGGCCGAGCAGCATCAGCACGGCATCTATGGCGACATCTTCGAAGCGGCCTCGCTCTTCGTGGAGGTCGGCAACATCCTGGACGGCGGCAGCGCCTCCGTGCTGTCGCGGCTCGCCGACGAATGCGCGGACCGGTGGCGCCAGAAGGATTCGGGCATGTGGGAGCTGCCCGACCTCCAGCACTACACCATGTCCAAGGTGAGCTGCTGGCAGGCGCTGGCCCGCGCCGTGGAGCTGGCCGAAGCCGGGCATCTGCCGGCCACCTGCGTCCCGCGCTGGTCGCGCGAGCGCGAGCGCATCGCCGCCTGGGTGGACGCGCATTGCTGGTCGGAGAAGAAGCGCGCCTACACGTTCTACGCCGGGACGGAGCGGCTCGACGCCTCGCTGGTGCTGGCGGCCCGCTTCGGCTTCCCCGGCACGGATGGCGACACCGGCCGCATGTCCTCGACCTGCGACGCGATCCGCAAGGAGCTGGGGCGCGGCCAACGCCTCCTGAGCCGCGGCCCCTGGATCTACCGCTATTCCGGCTCGGAGGGCGAGGAAGGCGCGTTCCTGGCCTGCACCTTCTGGCTCGTCGAGGCCTATGCGGAACTCGGTCGGCGCGAGGAGGCCGAGGCGCTGATGGACGAGGCCCTGCGCGCCCTGCCCTCCGGCGCCGGCGTGATGAGCGAGATGGTGGACGTGAAGACCGGCGACTATCTCGGCAACCTGCCCCAGGGGCTCAGCCACTTGGCCCTGATCCACGCCGCCATGTCGCTCGACGGCGACCGCCGCGCGGGCGGGCGGCGGAGGTAGGACACCGCGGAGAGCGTCAGGAGCGCCGCCGCCCGATCAGCACGGCGGCCGCGATGGAGGCGCCGGTGGCCAGCAGCGTGGTGGCGACCGGGTGCAGCCCCGCGCGGGTATAGGCGCTGCTCATCACCGGCCCCGGATAGCCGCCGCTGGTCTCGCCGCCGGTCCTGGACTCGTGCAGGCTGCCCTGGGGGTCGCGCGGCTTCTCCTTCTTGCGCTCGAAGGCCGAGATGGCCGGGGCCAGGAGGTCGTAGGCACCGGGCGCCGCGCTCTTCAGATTCGACAGCGCCTTGGCCGCGCCCCCCACGTAGATCTCGCGGCGGGGATGGACGGCGGCGTGCAGAATGGCTTCCGCCACCTCCTCGGGCCGGTAGATCGGCGGCGGCAGGGTGGGCTCGCGATCCATGTAGTTGCGGGCGCGGTGCGGCAGGGGCGTGTCGATCGAGGCCGGCTTGATCAGCGTGACGCCGACCGGGATGCCGTCCTGCAGCAGCTCCATGCGCAGGGCGTCGGTGAAGCCCTTCACGGCGTGTTTCGTGGCGCAGTACATGCCCTGGAGCGGGAAGCTGAGGTCGGACGCGACGCTGCCGACGTTGACCAGGGCGCCGCCCTTCTCCTTCAGGTGCTCCACGGCCACGAGCGAGCCGTTGACCGTGCCCCAGAAGTTGGTCCGCATCAGCTTCTCGCTGTCGCGCTCCTCGACCTGCCACAGATTGCCGTAGATCGTCATGCCGGCGACGTTGATCCAGGTGTCGAAGCCGCCGAACACCGCCACCGCGTGCCGCGCCACGCCGTCCATGGCCTCGCGCGAGCCGACGTCGGCCGCGACGTGGGTGGCGAGCCCGCCGGCCGCCTCCATGCGGGCCTGCTCGGCCGCCAGCACCTCGGCGTTGCGCGCCACCATCACGACCCTGGCGCCGCGCTCCACCGCCATGCGGGCCGTGGCGAGGCCGATGCCGCTCGACGCCCCCGTGATGACGACCACCTGCCGGTCCAGGGGCTTGAGGGAAGGGGTCATGGGGCACCTCGCTTCGGCACCGGGGCGGCGCGCGTCTTCACCGGCACAACGGCGTCACGACCGCCGGGCTCTCTGCGTCCAATCGGCGCGCGCCGGCCGAGGGGGCCCGAGCCAGTCCCGCGCAAGGCGGTCCTGTTCCAGTGAGACGGGCGGAACCCTGGGACGGAGTCCCACCCGACCGGAGGCAGGCACGTGAGTTTCATCATCGGCATCGTCGTGGCGCTGGGCTGCATGATCGGCGGCTACGTGGCGGCCGGCGGGCACCTCGCGGTCATCTGGCAGCCCTATGAGCTGATCATCATCTGCGGCATGGCGCTCGGCACCTTCATCGTGGCGAACCCGCTCAGCACCATCAAGGACACCGGCAAGGCCATCGGCCAGGCCATCATGGGCAAGGTGCCTCACGGGCGCGACTACCTCGACCTCCTCGGCATCATGTACACCCTGATGAAGCAGCTGCCCGCCAATGCCCGCAACGACGTCGAGGGCCACACCGACAACCCGGC
>CAXTFP010000259.1:0-5202 GCA_964243135.1 uncultured Lichenihabitans sp. | reverse complement strand
CATCGAGCGGATCGCGCGCCGAAAGCCTCGAGTGCTGGCTGCGGCGAACGTCTTCGAAGATCTGGGCCGCCCACTGGGCAATCGGCGGCATGCCTTGGAACGGGAGCGCTTCGGACAACACGCCATCTCGGTCAACAATCAGTTCAGGATCTGCTTTCAATGGACGGACGCCGGTCCTGCGAACGTCGAGATCACCGATTACCATTGAGGAGTCATCCAATGACGGAAGAAGCGCCGTTGCTCCCACTTCATCCAGGAGAAATATTGCGGGAAGAGTTCATGGTGCCGCTCGGCCTGTCTGCCTATGCGCTGGCCAAAGCCTGCGGCGTGCCCCGCACCCGCATCGAGCGGGTCGCCGCGGAGGAGATCGGCATCAGCGGCGACACCGCCCTCCGGCTCGGACGGGTCTTCGACACTACCCCGGAGTTCTGGATGAACCTCCAGCAGAGATTCGATCTCGAACGCGCGACCCGCGCGCTGGGCACAGCGATCGACAGCATCAAACCCTTGCCGCGCGCGGCATAAGGTTGAGAAGAGGATGTCTCTGAAAATGCAATATTGAGACATTGCAGTATGACACACTCGACACGCTGAAGTCGAAGTCGTGGCTGTTCTCGAAGTTCCCACGCGGATCCGCTCGGCTCACGCCGCTTCCCGCAGCCCTGCCACTCCCGCCATCATGGTGAACCGCACCTCTTCGCACAGCGCCACGGCCCCCTCCGAGTGGCCCGACGATCCGCGCAGCAACCCGAGCCGCGCCCGCGGCAGGGGTGGCAGGCCGGAGTCCGGCCCCAGGACGCGCTGGGTGGCGGGGTCGACCACCGCGGCGGGGAGGACCGTGACGGCCTGCCCGGCCCGCACGATCGGCGCGATGGCCGCGTAGTTGGTGGAGGTCAGGAACACGCGCGACGGGATGCCGGCCGCGTCGAGGGCCATCAGCGCCACGTGCCGCCACGCGCAGGCCGGCGTCGACAGGGCCAGCGGCAGGGGCCGCTGCTCCTCGACGGGGCCGGCCCGCAATCCCACGACCCAGTGCAGCGCTTCCTCGCGGAGGATCTCGATGCCGGTGATCTCGGGCATGTCGGTGACGATGCCGACGTCGACCTCGCCGGTGCGGACGCGGGCCGCCACGTCGACGCTGGGCTGGCACAGCACCGACAGTTCCACCTGCGGGTGGCGCAGGGTGAAGCGCCCAACGATCTCGGGCAGGAACAGCTCGGCGTAGTCGTCCGGGATGCCGAGGCTCACCCGGCCCGTCAGCCCCGCGGCCGTCATGTCGGCCAGGGCGGCAGCCTCCACCTGCAGCATGCGGCGGGCGTGCTCCACCAGCCGCTCGCCGTCCGCCGACAGCCGCGCGCCCCGCCCCTGCTTGACGAAGAGCGGCCGGTCGAGCCGCTCCTCCAGCCGCCGCACGTGCATGGAGACGGCGCTCTGGGTCTTGTTCACCCGGTCGGCCGCGCGGGTGAAGCTGCCCGTGTCCACGATGGCCAGGAAGGAGCGGAGCTGGTCGGTGTCGAGCATGATCGATGCCGTTTCGCGATCGGACGTATGACACACATTCGTTGGACGCATCGATGCTCCGGATCCATCGTCGCGTCAAGGGCGGCCGATGCCGCCCCGTGCCGGAGGGTTCCGCCATGCTGCTGATGCTCGAAAAGCCCCGTCTCACCGTCGCCGAGCGCGCCTGGTCTGGCGCATCCCGCGCCGCCCGCCTCGCCCTGGTGGCGGCCGACGCCGTCGTCCTGTGGCCGTTCCGCGTCGGCGAGAACCGCCGGCTGCTGGGCACCCTCGCGGCCCTGAGCGATCACGATCTGCGCGACATCGGCCTCACCCGCGGCGATCTGCGCGACGCCACGGCCCTGCCGGCCGCGGCCGCCCTGTCGCCCTTCCTCGACCGGCGCCGGAACCGCCGCTGAGGGGACGCCGCCGCGGATCCCGGCCGCGGTCCTGGAACTGCCGGACCGCGACGGCGTCATCACCGTGCGGGTGCCCCGAGGGGCCGATACCGCTCGGCCGCGACGGGCTGCCGAGGATCTGGCTCGTCTTCAGGGGGCACGACCCATGCGGCAGATCCTCACCGAAGAGCGGGCGGCGCGGTTCGCGGGGATCGCGCTCGGCCACGTGACGCGGGAATACCCGCACAACCTTGACCACGTGCTCGACGGGCCGGAGGGCGCGCTGAGCCCCCGGGCCCTGCACCCCGCCTTCTTCGGCTCCTTCGACTGGCACAGTTGCGTGCACGGTCACTGGATGCTGGCGCGCCTGCTCGTCCGCTTCCCCGGCATGGGCCCGGCCACCGACATTCGGGCGCTGTTCGACCGGCAGCTCACGGCCGACACGCTCGGGGCCGAACTCGCTTACCTGCGCCGCCCGTCGTCGCGCGGCTTCGAGCGCCCCTACGGCTGGGCCTGGCTGCTGAAGCTCGCGGCCGAGCTGCGCGGTCTCGACGGCCCCTGGTCGGTCGCCATCGCGCCGCTGGCCGAGTCCTTCGCGGACCGGTTCATGGATTTCCTGCCCCGCGCCGCCTACCCGATCCGCACCGGCACGCATTCCAGCTTCGCCTTCGCGCTGGCGCTGGCGCGCGACTACGCCGTGGCGGCCGGGGACGACGCGCTGCTCGGCCTGCTGTGGGAGAAGGCCGTCGACTGGTACGGCCGCGACCGGGACTGCCAGGCCTGGGAGCCGGACGGCGACGCCTTCCTGTCGCCGGCCCTGACCGAGGCCGAATGCATGCGCCGCCTGCTGCCGCCCGGCCAGTGGCGCCCCTGGTTCGACAGCTTCCTGCCGGGGCTGGCCGAGGGCCGGCCGGAAACGCTGTTCCGCCCCGCGGCGGTGAGCGACCGCACGGACGGCAAGATCGCCCATCTCGACGGGCTGAACCTCAGCCGCGCCTGGTGCTGGCGCGGCCTCGCCGGCGCCCTGCCCGAGGGCGACCCGCGCCGCGCCACTATGGAAGCCGCGGCGGAGGAGCACCTCGCGGCGGCGCTGGGCGCCGTGGCCGGAGACTACATGGGCGAGCACTGGCTCGCGAGCTTCGCGGTGCTGGCGCTGGAGGCGTGAAGACCGAAGACCGCCGTTGCCCTCCGCCCCGGGCCCTGATAGGTCAGCATCCCTGACCTATCGACCGCGCGGTGCCGCCCATGCTCGACCTCCACACCTACGGGCTGTTCCTGGCCACGGCCGTCGTGATGGTGCTGTCGCCCGGCCCGGACACGGTGCTGGTCCTGTCGCGAACGCTCGCCTCGGGGCGGACCGCGGGGCTGATGACGCTGCTGGGCACGCAGCTCGGCAACGTCGTCCACGCGCTGCTGGCGGGCATCGGCGTGTCGACGGTGATCCTGCTGTTCCCCTTCGCGTTCGAGCTCCTGAAGCTCGGGGGCGTGGCCTACCTCGTCGCCCTTGCGGTGATGGCCTGGCGCGCGCCCGCGACGTTGGCGCTCGACCCCGCCCTGCGCAGCGGACGAGGCCACCCCGGCCGCTACCTCGCGCAGGGGCTCACCAACAACCTCGCCAACCCCAAGATGATCGCCTTCTTCCTCGCCCTGTTCCCGCAGTTCGTGGCGCCCGGCCACGGCGCGCTGGCGGTCCAGAGCCTCGTGCTGGGGACGACGCTGGCCGCGATGGCCTGCCTGTGGATCGGCTTCCTCGTGGTCGTGGTCGGGCACTTCCGCGAGGCGGTGGCGGGCAGCGCCGGCTTCCTCAAGGCCGCGAACCGGCTGGCTGCCGTGACCTTCCTCGGGCTGGCCTGCCGGCTGGCGGTCGAGGAGGGGCGATAGGGCGTCGTCCACCATCGCGGGTCACGGTGGCGCATCCGTTGGAACGGCGCGGGTGCCCCGTCCATATGACGGACAGCGGAGCAGCCGCGCCACAGGACTCCCGCCATGGACCCGACCTCCCTGCCCTACCGGCCCAACGTCGGGATCGCGCTGTTCAACGCCGCCGGGCTCGTCTTCGCCGGCACGGCCGTCAACGGTGGGCCGGAGGTGGTCGTGGCGGGCCACGAGTGGCAGATGCCGCAGGGCGGCATCGACCCCGAGGAGGAGATCCAGGCCGCGGCCCGGCGCGAGCTGTGGGAGGAGACGGGCATCGCGGACGTGTCGGTACTGGCCATCACGGACGAATGGTGGCCCTACGAGTTCCCGCCCTACGGCGGCCGGCCGCACAAGCTGTCAGCCTTCCGCGGGCAGACCCAGCGCTGGGCGGCGCTGCGCTTCGAAGGCGACGAGCGCGCGATCGACCTCACCCGCCCGCCCTCGGGCTGCGTGGTCGAGTTCACCTCCTGGGCCTGGGTGCCCCTGGCCTCCCTGCCCGACCGGGTGATGCCGCACAAGCGGCCGAACTACCTCCGCGTAGTGGAGGCCTTCGGGCGCTTCGCGGCCTGAAGCGCCCTCACGACAGAAGCCGGCGCTGCTTCGCGGGCTGGGCGGCGGCGTCCCGCGTGAAGACCGCCACGAGCTCGATATGCGCCGCGTAGCGGAACTGATCGACCGGCACGACGCTCTCGACCCGATAGCCGCCCGCCACGAGGGTCGCGGCGTCGCGCGCGAAGGTGCCGGGGTCACAGCTCACCGCCACGACGCGCGGCACGGCCGAGCGGGCGATCTCGCCGGCCTGGGCGGCGGCCCCCGCCCGCGGCGGGTCGAACACCACAGCGTCGAAGCCCGCGAGCTCCGCACCCGTCAGCGGCCGCTTGAACAGGTCGCGCGCCTCCGTCCGCGGCTGGCGCAGCCCGGCCGCCCCGGCGGCGGCCCGCACCAAGGCCGCGAGCGCGCGGGGCTCGCTGTCCACCGCCGTGATGGCGGCCCGCTCCGCGAGCCGCAGCGCGAAGGTGCCGACGCCGCAGAACAGGTCGGCGACCCGCTTGGCACCCGGCAACGCCGCGACGACCAGCGCGGCCAGGGCCTTCTCGCCCTCGGCCGTGGCCTGGAGGAAGGCGCCGGGCGGCAGCGCAAGGGCGGCGCGGCCCATGCGCAGGGTGGGGCCCCGCGCCTCGATCAGCACCTCGCCGTGGTTCGACAGGCGCGCGAGGTCGAGCGCGCCGGCCGCCGACACCAGGGCGCGGCGCTGTGCCTCGCCGGCCGGCCCGAGGCCGCGCAGGTCGAGGTCGAGCCCCGCGTCGGTGGCCGTGACGACGATGTCGAGCGGCTTGGCCGAGGAGCTGAGGATCGCGGCGACCCGCCGCGCGGCCCCCAGCGCCCCCGC